>JAITPZ010000067.1 GCA_031289165.1 Synergistaceae bacterium | reverse complement strand
AGCATGCAGTACGGCATCGACAACCTCCTGAAGATCCGCCTGACGATGGCGGACGTACAGGGTTTCTGCAACTCTCTGGGCTGGAACGTGACTATTCCCCCCAACATCCCGATTTCCATTCCCATTGGGACCTTTATTCTGATCTTTCTCCTGTGCGGAGGAATCCATTTTCTCTTTAAAACAAAACTGGGACAGGATTTCAGGGCGACGGGACAGGATCGTCACATCGCCGAGGTCGCGGGCATCGACGTGAACGCCACGCGGGCGACGGCCATCGTCATTTCCACCGTGCTGGCGGGTCTGGGCCAGATCCTCTTCCTCCAGAATATGGGGAACCTTCAGACCTACGGCAGCCACGTGCAGGTGGGGACCTTCGCCGTCGCTTCCCTGCTGATCGGCGGAGCGACCGTAACCCACGCGACGGTGGGGCAGGCGCTTTTGGGAACGCTGCTCTTCCACACGCTTTTTATAGTGTCCCCCCAGGCGGGCAAGAACCTGATGGGGAACGCCCAGGTCGGAGAGTACTTCCGCGTATTCGTTTCCTATGGAGTCATCGGCATTGCGCTGGCCCTGCACGCCTGGCGGCGCCGGACCGGAGAGGAGAGCTGAAAATTTTGATGTACGAACGTATCGGAGAGCTCGCGCGGCAGCTCCAGCCCGAGCTCGTCGAGTGGAGAAGGGAACTGCACCGTCGTCCTGAGCTGGCGTGGCGCGAGGTTTTTACGACGGACAGAATCGTTTCCCTGCTGGAACGGTGGGGGTACTCCATCGTTCAGCGGGGGTTTAACGGCACGCAATCCGGCGTTGTCGCCGATCTGGCGGGCAGAGGGGAGGGAGGGAAAACCGTGGCCCTTCGCGCGGACATCGACGCCCTGGCCCTGACGGAGGAGACGGGCGCACCCTACGCCTCCGAGACGGAAGGGGTCAGCCATGCCTGCGGACACGACGCCCACGCCGCCATGCTCCTGGGCGCGGCGAAAATTCTGTCCGAGTGCCGGGACGGTTTCGAGGGGCGCGTGCGGCTCCTGTTTCAGCCCGCAGAAGAGGGCGGCGTTCCCTCCGGGGCTCAGTCTCTGATCGCGGAGGGAGCGCTCGAGGGTGTGGATGCGATCTTCGGTATGCACATCCAGGCAACCCTGCCGTCGGGAGTTTTTTCCTACGGCTTCGGACCGCGAATGACGGCCAGCGGAAAATGGACGGTGACGATCCGGGGAAAGGGCAGTCACGGGGCTTTTCCCGAGTGGTCGAAGGACCCCATCGTCGCGGCGTCGAATTTCGTGATGAATCTCCAGGCGCTCATCAGCCGGGAGCTTCGACCGCTCGACGCCGCGGTCGTGAGCGTTGGCATATTCAAACCCTCTTCGGAGACGTTTAACTCCATTCCCGATCGGGTCGAGCTTCAGGGGACGACGCGCTCGTATCGCCCCGAGGTCCAGAGCCACCTGGAGGAGGGCCTCCGTCGCCTGGCCGAATGCTGTGCCGCGACGCACCGCTGCGAGGCGGAGTTCTCCTTCCGGAGCGGATTGCCCGCCCTGGTCAACGACCTCGCCGTGACGACCGTCGCGCGTGACGCCGCGCGGGCCCTCCGGGGGGACGGGGCGCTCCTCGAGGAGGCCCCCCAGATGGGCTCCGAGGATTTCAGCTATTACCTCGAAAAGACGCCCGGCTCCTATTGTTTCCTGGGGTGCGGGGGAGAGGGAACGCCCAGCCCCTACGCGCACCACTCGCCCAAATTCCGCATCGACGAATCCGTCCTCTGGATGGGCAGCGCCTGGCACGCCGCAGTGGCGACGGACCTCCTGTCGGAAGGCACGTAAGCACCTGATTAAAGCTCAGGAGGGCAATTCGTGTCCAAAACGACAAGCATCAGTTATTCTGCCGCCCATCCTTAAGAAAAACACCTCCGTCATCGGGTAATGTTCGTTTGGTGAGAACGAATCCGACGGCGGGGGCGCTGTGTCGTTATTGTGTGCTTTGTCGTTGTTATTTCGGGGTTTCGCCTGCGATGACGGAGATGATCACAAGGTCCGCCCCTCCGGTGTTGGAGAGGGCGTGGGACTGGCCCTTGCGGGCGATGGTGATGTCGCCGGCCTCCACCGGGTATTCCCTGCCGTCGTCGTTTTTGAACACGCCCGTCCCGGAGACGATAACGTAGACGTCCTCGTTGACCTCGTGTTTGTGAAAGCCGATGGAGTCTCCGGGCTTGAGGGTCAGCCAGCCGATTTCCCTGACGGGGTTTTCCATGGGGGGCATATCGCGGGTGAAGGCGTATTTCCCGTACAAAATACCCGCTCCGCCACCCGCCTTTTCCTTGTCCAGCACGATGTGATCCTGTTGTTTGAAAATATCGGCGGAAGCGGAAGGCGCCATCACACTCATGACGACACCCATGACGAGAACAACTACGACAAAAGACAAAATTCCTTTCAACGTAAAACCCTCCCCATCTTCAAATTTGAAGCCCCGTCGGGCTCCATCGAATCTATTTTATACCAATGTCCGCGACCCGGGCGCGAACTTCTCCAAATCCTCCATTACCGAAGACGAAGGTCGTCCAGCTCCCTGAGCCACGCCGCAGAGGCGGCGTCGCTGGGCATTCGCCAGTCGCCGCGCGGAGAGAGGCTGACTGAGCCGATCTTCGGTCCGTCGGGCAGGCAGCTGCGCTTGAACTGCTGCGCGAAAAACCGGCGATAAAACACTTTCAGCCACTTTAAAATGACGTCGGGGGAGTACGCGTCCCCGAAGGCGATCGTCGCGAGCGCAAAGACCTTCGCGGGCGGTTGTCCCCGGCGGACGACGTGATACAGAAAGAAGTCGTGCAGCTCATACGGGCCGATGATCTCCTCGGTGTGCTGCCCGATCTCGTCCCCCGACGGAGGCAGCAGTTCCGGGCTCACGGGAGTCGCCAGGATGTCCGTCAGCACCTCCGTCAGGGCCGGGGTAATCTCCGCGACGTGGCTCACGATATGCCGGACCAGCGTCTTAGGCACGCCGGCGTTGACGCCGTACATGCTCATGTGGTCGCCGTTGTAGGTCGCCCAGCCCAGCGCCAGCTCGGAGAGGTCGCCCGTGCCGACCACGATCCCGCCCGACCGGTTCGCCAGGTCCATCAGCGTCAGCGTCCGCACGCGGGCCTGCGCGTTCTCGTAGACCACGTCGCGCGTCGCCTCCGGCGCGCCGATGTCGCGCAGGTGAGAGCGGACGGAGTCGGTGACGTCGATCTCACGGCAGTCGACGCCGAGGCGTTCGCACAGCTTCCACGCGTTCGACTTCGTTCGCGCCGTCGTCCCGAAGCAGGGCATCGTGACCGCGACGATGTCCGACATGGGACGGTCGAGCCGGACAAACGCCCTCGCGGTCACCAGCAGCGCAAGGCAGCTGTCCAGCCCGCCCGATACCCCGATGACGGCCGTTTTCGCGCGAACGTGTTCCAGGCGCTGCGCAAGCCCCGCCGCCTGCATGTCGAGAATCGCCTCGCAGCGCGCGTTTTTCTCCTCAACGTCTTTGGGGACGAAGGGATGGGGATCGACGAAACGATGCAGAACCCGGGCTCCGGAAGGGGATTCGCCGTCGAGGGAGAGCCTCATGTCGAGCGCAAACGGGACGATGGCGTACCCGGAGGCGTCCGAGGGAAAGGTGTTCATGCGTCTGCGGTCGTACTCCAGCGAGCGCAGGTCGATCTCCGTCACGGCCCAGCCGTCTCCGAACGGGGGCGACTCGGACAGCACTCCGCCGTTTTCGCATATGAGGTTGTGCCCGGCGAACACCATGTCGGTGCTGCTCTCTCCGTTTCCCGCGTCGGCGTAGAGGTAGGCGCAGACCAGGCGCGCCGACTGGCCTGCGACGAGCGAACGCCGATACGCCGCCTTGCCGATGACCTCGTCGCTCGCCGAGGGGTTCGCCACGACCGTCGCGCCCGCCATTGCGTGAAAAGAGCTGGGAGGAGCGGGTATCCACAGATCCTCGCAGATCTCCACGGCGAGCCGGAAATCGGGTTCGTCCTCGCACTGAAACAGCACGCGCGTGCCCAGCGGGACATCGTGCCCGTCGAAGCGGACCGTCCGCGTATCCGGGGGCGCGGGCGAAAAATGACGCAGCTCGTAGAATTCGCCGTAGTTGGGGATATAGCTCTTGGGGACGAAGCCCAGAAGCTCCCCCCCGTCGAATACCGCCGCCGTGTTGAACAGCTTTCCTCCGTGCGCGAGCGGCAGGCCCGCGACGACGAGAAGCGAAAATTTCGAGCTTTCCGCGACGAGAAGAGACAGGGCCTTTCGCGCCTCACAGAGCAGCGTCTCCTGCAAAAACAGATCCCCGCAGGTGTAGCCGGTAAGGCAAAGCTCCGGCAGACACAGCAACCGAACCTGCTCCCTCTCGGCCCTTTCCATCAGCGCGAGAATCCGCTCTGCGTTGTGCAAACAGTCGGCGACCCGGATGGCCGGCGTCGCCGCCGCCACGCGAACATACCCGTCAGGCGCGTATCCCATAGCAAATTGAAATCAAAGGCCTGATGAGGAAACTAAACGATTCGCGCAGCTCCTTCCTCGCCGGCTCGCCGCTTATGAAGTTCGAATAGCTAAAAACCTGTGATATTCCGCTATCAGGAGCATTATGAACTCCCGCTTGAATGCGAATCGGTATCATCTCCCCCGCTCCTCCCGCGACGTCGCGAACCTTAAATTGATATTAAGCAGAGTATATCAGAGAAAGGAAGGGTGCGGCTCAGGGGAGCGGAGTCCCCTGTTGAAGCTCTTCGATTTTTTCCAGGGCTTTTTCGTATTCGCACATCAGGATGTCCTGCTCGATCTCGGATACGGCGTTTTTCGTTTCGGGGTCGAGGGGAAGGGTCGTATATTTTGCCAGCAGGCCGTTCACGGTCTCCATGTCCATGTCGGTCAGCGCCGTATTCAGGGCGTTCAGGCTCTCGCGCAAGTCCGATTTTCCGAACGAATCCGAGGGGTTAGGGGTTTTGTCCCCGGTCAGCGCCGAAGAAACGCCGTCGAGCAGCGCGCGCAGACTTTCCAGAAACGCGCCCGTCCGGGCGTGAATCGCGGAGATATCCCCTTTTTTCGCGCTCTCCTCGAGGCGGGCGGCAAATGCGCCGAGGTCCGTCGCGCCGACGCTTCTCGAAATGCCCTTCAAAGAGTGCGCGAGGATCGTGTATTTTTCGATATTCTCCGCCCGTTCCGCCTCCCCGAGGTTCACCGCCGCGGCCCGGGCCTCCCGGCAGAACTCGAGGAGGACGTTTCTGTAGCCCGCGGCATTTCCGCCGGAATTTCCGAGCCCCGCCGCGGCGTCGAGGCCCTCCACCCGGAAATCATCGTGTCCGGCGGGCCCCTCGTCGGAGGTTTCGGCCTGTTTTTCGATTCGCTTCTCGATCTGTTTTTCCCCGGGAATCCATTTTTTCAGGATGCGGGCCAGTTTCTGAATCTCGATGGGCTTGGCCAGAAAGTCGTTCATGCCGTTTTGCAAAAACATCTCCTCCTGACCGGAAATCGCGTTCGCCGTCAGAGCGACGACCGGCAGCTTCAGGTAGTATTCGTCGCCGCCGCCCAGCGCGCGAAGGGCCGCCGTCGCCTCCAGGCCGTCCATCCCGGGCATCATGTGATCCATGAACACGACGTCGTAGTGGTTGTTCTGCACGAGCGACAGCGCTTCGTGCCCGCTTTTGCAGGTGTGGACCTCCAGGGCGAAGAGGAGGAGCAGATCCTTCGCCACCATCAGGTTCGTCTCCAGGTCGTCCACGATCAGGACTCTGGCCGTCGGCGCCGAAAAAGATGCGGAACCCTCCTCCGCGAGGGGCTGAACTCCCTGAGGGATGCCGTTGATCGCGTTTGCGATCGTCATCGAATACGCCGGCAGGATCATGCAGGGAATATCCCGGAAGGTCGCGATCTCGTTCCACTCCACCATGGCGACGAGGCGAACGGACGCGCGGTATTTTTTGCGCGCCGCGACGCAATCCGCGGCGTACTCCGGGGGAATGAACGCGCAGTCGTACCCGCCCTTCCCGATCTCCCCGGCGAGTTCCACCGGGCTCGCCGGACGGACCGGGGTCAGGCCAAGCTCCTCCATGCCGCGGACGACCGCCCGCAAATGGCGGGGTCTTTCCTCGTACAGAAGCACCCTTTTCCGCTCCGCTTCCTCCACCGAGGCGGCCTTCCTCTCGTTCTCGAACTCCTGGACCACCGTGGCGGTAAAGGTGGAGCCGCGTCCGTACTCGCTCGAAACGGAGATATCCCCGCCCATGAGCCTGCAGCAGGATCGCGCGATGACGAGGCCGAGCCCCGTTCCCTCTATATGCTTTCTGTAACCGTCGTCAAGGCGCGAAAAATCGACGAACAGGTTTTTCATGTCCTCTTTTTTTATACCGATGCCGCTGTCCTCGACCTCAAAAACCAGTTCCAGTCTCCGGGCTTCTGAGCTGCCCCGCCGCGCCTTCAGGGAAACAAATCCAGCGTCCGTGTATTTCACGGCGTTCGTGAGCAGGTTGAGCGCTATTTGACGGACTTTCACGTCGTCGCCGACAAGCTCCGCCGGAAGGTCGCCGTCGACGTCCACGAAAAAATCCAGCCTCTTCGCCGCGACTCTCAGACGAATCGCGTTGATCAGATCGTTCATGAGCGAGGAGAGCTGATATTTTCGAGATTCGATCGTCAGCCGCCCGGACTCTATCCTCGAAAAATCGAGAATGTCGTTGATGATGGAGAGCAGCGAGATTCCCGAGCGATGGATGATCGATATGTACTCGCGGACGTCGGGCGCGATATTCCTGCGCATGACGAGCTCCGACATTCCGAGAATCGAGTTCATCGGTGTGCGTATCTCGTGACTCATGCGCGCGAGAAAGGACGATTTACTCCTGTTTTCCTCGTCGGAACGCATTTTCGCTCCGCTGAGACGTATGAGGAACCCGCTCAGTATCAGCATAAACGCCGCTCCGAGAGCCGAGAGAACCAGCGTCATGAAATAGACGTCTCCGTAATAGCTCCAGGTCGGAGTCGCTATTCCGATGTACCAGCCGTTTTCCATTTCCCTGAGAACGATCACGAGAGATTCCCCGGTTCTGCTTCTCAGTTTGACGGGCGGAAACGTCGCCTGCCCGTTCCCTTTCTCCCGGGAGGCGCTTCCGGGAAAATCGCCGAGTTCGGCGGCCCGCCTGCCGAAATATCCGTCCTCGGGGTGTATGATGACGTCGAGTTCCCGGTCCAGCAGCAATCCGTACCCTCCGTCGTCGAACCGGAGCGTCCTGACGTACTCGGAGATGACCGACATGCCCATGTCCACGGCAATGACTCCGTAATCCTCCCCGTTCGACCCGCGCAGAACCTTCGCGACGCTGATGACCGGCTTTCCGCTCATCGGATCGATGCAGGGTTCCGTGAATACGACTTCGTTCGGATTTTTCCGCGCCTCGACGTACCATGACCGCTGCTGCGGCATGAAGGACTCCGGAGGCGTCCAGCCGGCCCCGGAGACCAGCTCGCCCCTTACGTATCCCAGAAGGGTGACGACGCCCAGGGAGTTGCCCACGTACCTCGCCAGCCACTCGGAATATTCCCTGATGTAACGCCGGATCTGCTCCTGCGATTCTCCGGATTCCAGACGCCGCTGAACGGAGAACGACGCCTCCATCAGAAGGAACCGGACCTTCTCCAGAGACGAGCCGATCGAAGCGTCCGCCGTGATGAGCGCCCGTTCGACAGTTGAAAAAATGTGCTTTTCGACGATGTCGTTCACGAAGAAGCTGCTCGCCGTGACCATCAGCAAAAACGCCAGAAAAACGAACACGAGCTGCGCCCGGTTCGCGCGAAGCACCGTCCTGAGAGTGACTCTGACCGCCATGTTTATGCCGTCAGCGTATCGTGCCGGATTCGAGAACGCCGTAACCGGGAGAGGCTCCAAGCGCGTTCAGAAAGGCCCCGGTCAGCAGGGGATCGAATTTGCTTCCCGCGCCGTCCTCCATTATCTGAAGAGCCTCTCTTCCGGAGATGGGCTTCTTGTAGGGTCTTGCCGAAACGAGGGCGTCGTAGACGTCGACCAGCGCCATCATTCGCCCCTGAAGGGGGATGTCCTCGCCCGACAGCCCCCGGGGGTAGCCGGAGCCGTCCCAGTTCTCGTGGTGCGTTCCCGCCATGATTCCGGCGTGCGTCAGAAACATGTTTTCGCTTGTGTCCCGCTGAATGCCCTCGATGATCATTTCACCGTAGATGGTGTGTTTTTTCATCTCTTCGAACTCCTCGTCCGTGAGTTTGCCGGGCTTCAGGAGAATGCTGTCGCGAATGGCGATCTTTCCGACGTCGTGCAGCAGGGCCGACTGATAAAGCAGCTCCATGTGCCACGAGTCGAGCTGCTCCGTGCAGAGATCGGACGCGCGCATTTTCGAGACGAGCATGTGCATGTAGTCTCTCGTGCGCTCGACGTGTCCGCCCGTGGCGTCGTCCCTCCACTCGACGAGGTGGGCCATGGTTTTCAGCAGGGCGTTTTGCAGCTCTGTAACGGAGGCGGTCTTTTTTTCCACAAGGCTCTGAAGGTCGCCGTTGAGGTGCCGGAGCTCCCTTTTTTGCGCCTCCAGCAGCGTGTGCAGCTCGACGCGCTTCAGCAGCAGCTGCGGAGCGAACGGCTTTACGATGTAATCGACGGCCCCGAGTGAAAGCCCCTCCAGCTCGCTTGCGGCGTCGGCTCTGGACGTGAGGAATATGACGGGAATATCGGCCGTTCTCCTGTCCCGCTTCAGAATCCGTATCGCCTCATAGCCGTCCGTTTCGGGCATGACCACATCCAGCAGAATGAGATCCGGCAGGGTCTTTTCCAGAAGCAGAAACAGCTTCTCCGCGCATGGGGCCGTGAACACGTCATACTCGCCCATCAGAGTATTTCTTGCCAGCCTCAGAATGGTGGGGCTGTCGTCCACAAGGACAATTTTCCTTCGCTCTACCGGCATGCGGTCTCCCTCCTCCACACGCAGGATGAAGCAAAACAACATCTCCCGCAACGGCATAGACGCCGCAATTTAATTGGTAATTCCACTAAAATTGATCTTCACCCGCAGCGTTCGACGATCGATGCCCATTCGCGTTCAAACGAGTTTCCGCGCCGGTCTCCGGGTTTTGTATAATTGACGAATACGGCTTTAACGACATCTGAAAAGGGAGGGAACCGCTGTGATCGTGAGCGACGGAAACCGTGGGACTGAAAGGGGAGGCGTCGGCGTTCATCCTTATGTTCGGCTGGCTCGCCTGACCGTGGAGCGGCTTTTGAAGAGGGAGACGCTTCCCGTTTCGGGGCGTGAAGTCGACGAAAACGGCGGCGCGGGCGATGGGCTGTGGAACGTCGAACGGGCGTGTTTCGTGTCGATAAAAACGCTGCGCGGCGCTCTGCGCGGCTGCATCGGGACGATTCTTCCCGTGCATCCGACGCTGGACCGGGAGATCATCTCCAACGCCGTCTCCTCCTCGACGCGCGATCCGCGATTTCCCCCGATGACCGCCTCGGAGCTCGACGCTGTGACCCTCTCCGTCGACGTGCTGAGTCTGCCGGAGCGCGTGGCGGACCGAAATACGCTGGACCCCGCCGTCTGGGGCGTGATCGTCTCGAAAGACGGGCTGCGCGGCGTCCTGCTGCCCGATCTGGAGGGCGTCGAGACCGTGGAGCTGCAGATCGGCATCGCGGCGCAGAAGGCCGGCATACGGGACCTGAACGGCATCACGATCGAGCGCTTCCGCGTGGACCGATATAAGGAGAAGGAGTAATACCAATGCCATATCAGTCCTTTTATGTGATGGACGCCCCGGTCAGCCGGGCAGGTCATTCGAGGTGAAGCCATGACGATCGACGCCGGGTGGTGGATGAGGGAAGGGGAGGGGGCGCGGTGCGGGCTCTGCTTCCATCGGTGCCTCGTTCCCGTGGGAGGGCGCGGACTGTGCGGGGTGCGGAGACACGACGAGGGAGGGTTTTCGTCGCCCTGCCTCGGGCGATTCTGCTCCTGCGCCATCGATCCGATCGAGAAAAAACCCTTTTATCACTGGCGTCCGGGGTCGCAGATTTTTTCGCTGGGCGGCGTGGGCTGCAACATGCGCTGTCCCTTTTGCCAGAACCATGCCATCACTCATCCCGCCGGGGGGGCCGATGCTGTAAGGCTGACGGCGCTGGGCCCGGAAGAGCTCGTCGTGCGGGTGCGAGAAGCGCGCCTGTCGTCCGTGGCCTGGACGTACAACGAGCCGACGCTGCAGGCCGAGTACATCCTTCGGGCCGCCCCCCTGCTGAGGGACGCCGGGATCGCCGCCGTCCTGGTCACGAACGGGATGTGGACCGGGGACGTCGCCGCGGAGCTGACGCCCCTTATCGACGCCGCAAACGTCGACGTCAAGACGTTC
>JAITPZ010000048.1 GCA_031289165.1 Synergistaceae bacterium | reverse complement strand
GTTTCTCAATCTATCGAGGTATGACAACTCGCCGCCGGAGGACGCGCCATGTATGGAGGTCGTCGGCCGGGAGGGTTCGCGCCCCAGCTTTGTTCCTCTGAAGGAAAGCCGCCTTGCCGGCAGCGTCGAAGGACCACTGGGTAATCTTTTCTTGTCGCAGAGGTATTCTTTCACCAGGCAACAGAGCGTCGAGCCACTGGAAGTTCTGTACCGCTTTCCCCTGCCGGGAGACGCCGCCGTGAAAGGCGCCACCGTCCGATTCGGCGATGTGGAGATCAAAACCTCGCTGAAGGAGCGCGACGAGGCCAAGGCCGAGTACGACGCGGCAAAAAGCGAGGGGCGTCAGGCGGCCCTCGTGAGCCGGGAATCTCAGGACTCCTTTACCCTGTCGATCACGGGAATCGAACCCGATGTGGAGGTCGAGGTTCTCGTGGAGTTCGTGGCCGTCGCCAGACCCGTCGGGCTGGGATGGGAACTGCGCTTTCCCCTCACTCTCGCTCCACGCTACGTCCGGCAGGACGAGGCCGGGACGACTCAGGCCGACTCCAACCCCCTCGCTCTCGCCGTCGATCCGGGGCACCGTTTTTCAATGAAGCTGGATTTTACCGACGCGCGGGACATCGTTTCCTCCACTCATGAAATTTCCATCGAGACGACAGACGGCGTTTCGACGGCGGCACTGGCGCGGGACGCGGTGATTCCAGACAGGGACCTGCTGCTTTCGTGGAGGCCGGACGTGGGAGACAACCCCCTCGGAGGAAGGATGTACGTGGAAAAAGGCAGCACCGACGCTGACGCTTATTTCCTTCTGCTGGCCGCCAGCGGGCAGGGCAATGACGCTCCCAAAATGTTGAAGCGGGAGGTTACGCTGCTGATCGATCACTCCGGATCGATGGAGGGCACAAAATGGCAGGCCGCGGACCGGGCGGCAAAAAAATTTTTGTCGGGGCTGGGAGAAGAAGAACACTTCAACGTGGCTTTTTTTCACAATGAAGTATTTCCTTTTTCAAACAAAATACTCAGGGCGAGCTCGAAAAACATCGACAAGGCCATAGAATTCGTGACGAAAAACGATTCATCGGGCGGCACAGAGCTTGGCGTGGCGCTGGAGCGGATGCTCATGCTCCCCAAAGTTTCGCCGAAGCCCGGAGAAAAGATCGCCCGGCAGCTCTTGGTGATTACCGACGCGGAAGTCACGGATGAGGGGCGCGTTCTCGAACTGGCAAGGCGCGAGTCAGAGAACGGCGCCAGAAGGCGTATCAGCGTACTGTGTATCGACTCGTCTCCCAACTCGACGCTGACGAACCACCTGGCGGAGCTTGGCGGCGGTACGGCGGCCTACCTGACCAGTGCCCCGGGCGAGGATGAGGTGACGGCCGCCGTCGATGAAATTCTCTATCGATGGTCGCGTCCCGTGGCCGAGAGCGTGACCCTGGAAATCGCAGCGGATGAACTGCGTATAGCGGGAAAGAAAACGACGGAGACAGAATCCGGCAGCCTCATGGCCGAACTCGGAAGCCTCATGGGCGAAATCCCTCTTTGGATCGTCGGAAAAATCTCCGGCTTCGGTGCGGAGAGCCATGTCAAAGCATGTTTTGATGAATTCACCGTCGATGTACCCGTCAGGCGGATCGAGGGAGGCGCGGTACGAAGCATATACGGCGCGAGGAAGATACAGGAACTGGAGTACCTGAAACCCCTAGGGCTGGAATCCGGCGAGCTGAGCGGCGCGCTGTCGACCCTCGGTTATGAGACGCAGGCCGCGGGGAGCAAAGTCTATAAAGAAAGCGAAAAGGCCGCCGCCGAGGACATGATCGACGCCCTGCTGTTAAAGGAGTCCCTCAGGTACGGCGTCGTGTCGAGCCGCACAGCGCTGGTGGCGTCGCGGAAGGAAAAGGGAAAACTCGTGGAAGGAACGGCACTGACGCCCAACGCGCTTCCGCATGGGTGGGTCGAGTGTTTCGCCTATTCCGAACCTGTGTGCGCATGCGCATTTCTCCCAATGATGATGAGAGACCCGGACCTAACGTTGATCAGAGACCTGGATATGCCGATAAGATCAGAGAATGTTTTCCTGAGGTCAAGAGTGCATTTTCTATCGACGATGAAGATAAACTGGAGGGATGTTTTCCAAAAGATAGGGAATCTCAGATTCGGTAAAGCGCGTTCGGGATCCAACGGCGAAATCGCTATATACGACGCTCAAATCACGCTTTCGGCGGCCGAAGCATCCGTGAAGGAATTTGTGTTGGGGGAAATTTTCGGTTCCAGGCGCCTAATCGGCCTGGCTTTTTCCGATGAATCGCTGGCGTTGCTTGCCGGAGAAAAAAAGAAAAAACTGGACGGGCTTACCCTTCACGTTTACGTGGACGGCGGGGCGCGCCCCTCCGTGAGCGCGACGCTCGCCGATCTGATGAAGCTGGGACACCCGCTCGACGTATCCTACGACCTGATGAAGCCGGGGAGCAAACGCCCGCGCAAGGTTTCATACACCCAAAGCGTTCGTTTCACTTTAACCAACGAAGGGCGCAGGGAGGTCACTTTGAAAAAATTATCACTTTTCGCCTTTGTCCTTTGAGTTTGGAAGTAAGCCCCCGGCCTCGCCGGGGGCGAGGGCAATGTAATACACCAAACCGACGGGGAAGGTATCGGGTTCGGCCAAAGCAACTACTGGTTCCCCAAAGGCAAGCCCTCCGAATACGAAAAGCGCATCACCCAACAAATTATGTCGTACAAAGGGTAGCGGTCAGGAACTTACACGTTTGTCACCTGGCGGGCGACCCATCGGAACGGGGCGTTACGGATTGGGCAAAAGCAGAATCCAACTCTCTGGTGGGCTATAGCGAAAATTAAGATAAAGGACTATAACAGGAAACTTTT
>JAITPZ010000022.1 GCA_031289165.1 Synergistaceae bacterium | reverse complement strand
ATATCCAGGAGGGTTGTCTGCGCGGCGAAGCCGCTCTTCATGACGAAGGAGGTCATCATGAAAAGGATAACGCAAAAGCGAGAAAAAAACGACTTTCAGGGAAAACATTGTTATGTGGGATATGGTGGCCTCACTTGTCAAGACCAAAAAGAGAAGAAAATAAGGCGGTAAGTTTCCGAGTCAGGGACGGCCTCCTTTCTCCGGTGCAAAGTCCACAACTTAAGGGGTTGAGGGATCCACGGCCCCTCGCGAGGTTTGGGGCGGAGCCCAAAGACTGGTCGCGTTTATTCTTAAGTTGTGGACATTGGATATAAAACCCGTTCGGCAGTTTCACATGGACGGATTTCGCGTTTATCTTCGCCCGGAGAGCCTTGACGATACCCTCATTATAATAACTCCGGCACGATACGGGCATTGCCAAAGCCAGTGAAGTCCCCGGCATCAAAGAGCGTCATCCGCCTGTCAGCGGAAAAACCCTTGTCTGCCTGAGCGTCGCATAAATTTTATGTCAATCCTGCTGCCAGGTAAGGGCGAACTGCGCGAAGGTTGCGGAGCCGATCCAGAGGACGCTTTCGTCGATGTCGAACTTCGGATGATGGTGGGGGAAGGCGTCGCTTCCGGTGAACGAGGGATGGAAGAAGAAGGTTCCGGGGACTTTTTCCATGTAGCAGGCCATGTCCTCGCCTCCCATGGTGGGCTCGTCGATCTCGCGCACGTGTTCGCCCCCGACGATCTCCGATGCAGCCCTGCGCAGCTTTTCCGTCATCTCCCGGTCGTTGATCAGGGGCGGGGGACCGTAAAGAAACTCTACCGTCGCGCTGCCTCTCATGCCGTGGGCGATGTCCTCGCACAGGGCTTTGATCCTGTCCTGAAGTTTTTTGCGCAGGTCGGGGGTGAGCGCTCTGCACGTTCCGCGGAGTGTGCAGGCTGGCGCGATGATGTTTTCGGCTGTGCCGCCCTGAATGAGGCCGATGGTCACGACCGCCGAGTCCAGAGGGCTGACCTCCCGGCTCACGATCGTCTGCAGCGCCGTGTAGGCCTGGCAGGCGATGGCGATGGGGTCCACCGTCAGGTGCGGCGTGGCGCCGTGGCCCCCTTTGCCGTGAAAGGTGATGGTGAAAAAGTCCGTGGCGGCCATCAGCGGCCCCGGGCGGTATCCGATCTCCCCCGCGACGGCCGGCTTCCAGAGTCCCCCCGTATGAAGACCGACAATGGCGTCCACGTTGGGGTCCGAGAGCACTCCGTCCTCGATCATCAGAAAAGCTCCCCTGGTCGTCTCCTCGGCGGGCTGGAAGATGAGCTTGACCGTTCCCGCAAGCTGGCTTCTGTGGGCCATCAGAATTTCGGCCGCCCCCAGAAGCATCGCGGTGTGTCCGTCGTGCCCGCACGCGTGCATCCGACCGTTCGTGGCCGCAAAGGACAGCCCCGTATCCTCGGCCATGTTCAGCGCGTCGATGTCGCAGCGTATCCCCAGAACCCCGCCCGGCTTTTCTCCATCGATCAGGGCGGCGACGCCATGTTTTGCGAGTCCCTGTCTGATTTTCGTTATCCCCAGCTTTTTGAGCTCCCCGACGATGTACGCCTCCGTCTCGGGCGTCTCCACGTCCAGCTCGGGATTGGCGTGAATATGACGCCGCCAGGCGACGAGCCTGTCGTTCATCTTCCTGGCCTGTTCTCCAATGTCGTTCATTTCGCTGCACCCCCGTCATGAAATATGCACCCGTGGCGAAGAAAATATTTTGCCCCGACCGCGTAATCCGTATTTTACCCTGGTTCATATTTTTTTACTTTGCAGTACAGGACGCCCGGGTTTGTGTTAACCATTATTTTTAATATGGTTTACATAAAAGCCCCTTCATGCTATTCTTCCTCTCACGCTGCGGTATTTCAGGGGGGAAGATCACGAGGGAACGGGGGGGAGAACGTCATGTCGAGGGATGAACTGCTGTCCATGCTGGAGAGCCGCGGGGGCGGAGGCAAAATCGTGACCGGGGAGGAACTGGCGCGAGCCCTTGGCGTTTCGCGCGTCGCCGTGTGGAAGGCGATCAACGCGCTGAGGGAGGACGGGTACGCCATCGAATCGGTCAAAGCGCGCGGCTATCGCTTTCTGAGCCGCAATGACGTCCTTTCCGAGGCGTCCATCAGGCGCGGGTTGAAGCCCCGTTTTCCGGGCGGCCGGATCGAGGTGTTGAAAACCATCGACTCGACGAACGCCTTCATGAAGAGAATGGACCTGAGCGCGGCGGAGGAATGGCTGGTCGTCGTTGCGGACGGGCAGACGGCGGGGAGGGGACGCAAAAACAGGCCCTTTTATTCCCGTCCGGGCGAGGGCCTGTACATGAGCCTGCTGCTGAAACCGGACTTGCCGCCCGACGAGACGCGGTTTTTGACGATATGCGCGGGGCTGGCCGTCTGTGGAACGCTGGAGCGCGTCTGCCGCCTGGAATCCCGGATCAAATGGGTCAACGACGTTTACTGCAACGGCAAAAAGCTGTGCGGTATCCTGACGGAGGGGGCCGTGTCCGTGGAGCAGCAACGCATGAGTCACGTCGTCGTCGGAATCGGCCTCAACACGGGCGCGGTGGACGAGGAAGTGGGTGACATCGCGACCTCCGTGCAACAGGCCACGGGGCGAAGGCCGGACCGCAGCCTTCTGGCGGCGGAAATTCTGAACCGCATGGAGTCCCTCTGCCTCGAACTCGCGGGAGGACACAAAAAGAAGCTGCTGGACGAGTACAGGGACCGTCAGCTCGTCATTGGCCGGACCGTCCAGGTGATGACCGGGACGGAGACGTTCCGCGCCCTCGCGACGGGTATCGACGATGAAGGAGCCCTCATCGTCGAAAACGAGACGGGACGAATCCGCCTGAGTGCGGAGGAAGTCAGCCTGAAACTGAATTGATGCCTGACCCGCAATATTCCGCGAAAGTGGATAACCAGAAAGGCCGGTGTGTTTATGAATCTTTTGCTCAGAAACCTTTTGCTCGCGACTTTTTTTGCCGTTTTGACCGCCGTGGGGGCCATGTTTTCGATTTCGATTCCGATTCCGTTTTACGTCGTTCCGTTCTCGATGCAGACGTTCGTCGTGCTGATGTCGGGGCTGCTGCTTGGCCCCAAATACGGTCCGCTGTCGCAGGCGCTTTACATCGTCATGGGGTTGATCGGCCTTCCCGTTTTCGCCGGAGGCGCGGGGGGCCCGCAGTACGTCTTTTCCCCGACCTTCGGATTTCTGCTCGGCTTCGTCGCCGCCTCGTGGGTCGCGGGGGCGCTGGCTCCGAGGGCGAAAAACTTTCCGCACTACGCTCTCGTCTGCCTCGCCGCGACGGTGGGGCTCTACGTCATAGCGCTGCCGTGCTTTTACGTTCTGGTGCGCTTCGTCGCGGGAACCGGGATCACTTTGGTCCGCGCCCTGCAGATCGCGTTCCTGCCCTTTATCATCCCCGACCTCATCAAGGTCGTGGCGGCGGGCTGCCTGGCCTCGCGCACCATCCCGATGCTGAAGGAGGCGGGCCTGCTGCCCGGCGGACGGGCAAAATAACAACGTCAGGAACCTGAATTCATATATTGAGGTCAGGGGGCCCTCGATAAGACTCCCTGCATGGGTTGAAATAAAATCGGGATTCGCGGCTTTTTCGTGAGCCGCTTCGAAAGTATTGCGTTTTTCTCTCCTGTTCCGGAGCGCTTTTGTGCTATGCTTTCCGTATATTTTGCGCGTATGGCCATTCGAAAAGCCAAAAGGAGAGATCGATATGATAAGAGTCGACAGCGTGTTTGGGATATTGTCCGATATCGGAAGCTGGTTCGGGGTGATTTTGATCGGGTTCTTCGTCCTGTCCATGGCGGTCAGGATCGTTCCGGAGTACCGGCGGCTCGTCATCTTTCGCCTTGGACGCCTTGCGGGCAGCCGCGGACCGGGCATGGTGTTCATCATCCCCTTCGTCGACCGGCCGGTGACCGTTGACCTGCGCATCCTGACGATGGACGTGCCGGTGCAGGAGGTCATCACGAAGGACAACGTCCCCATCAAGGTGAACGCCGTCGTGTACTTCCGCGTTATGGACCCGTCGCACTCGGTCGTCGAGGTCGAGAACTACGTCCTTGCCACCAGCCAGCTGGCTCAGACGACTCTGCGTTCCGTCGTCGGCTCCGTCGAGCTGGACGAGGTGCTTTCCTCCCGTGAAAAGATCAACCACGAACTGCAAAAAATCATAGACGAGCGCACGGATCCCTGGGGGATCAAGGTCAGCGCCGTCGAGGTCAAGGAACTGGAGCTGCCCGAGGGTATGAAGCGCGCCATGGCCCGCCAGGCCGAGGCCGAGCGCGAACGCCGCGCCAAGATCATCGCCGCCGAGGGAGAGCTGCAGGCGGCGACGAAGCTCTCCGAGGCCGCGCAGCAGATGGAGGTCTCCCCCGTCACGCTGCAGCTGCGCTACCTGCAGACCATTCGGGAAATCGCGGGGGAACGCAACTCCACGACCTTCTTCCCGATTCCCATCGACCTGCTTCGCCCCTTCGTCGAAAAGGCATTCCCGGCGGGCGGGAAGGGTACGCCCCCCTCGGCTTGACGGGCAGGGGACACAGAATATCGGCCTTCGTGAGGTTGATGGCGACGACGGGCTCGCCGGTCGCGTCGTCGCTGGCCGCGCTGGGCAGCACCTTTCCGGACAGAGTGGAACGGATTTTCGGGCTCTTCGGAAAGGGGCCCAATCGGCACCACAGAAGGACGTCGCACTGGTTCGCGCTTTATGGAGCGGCTTTCGCTCTCTGTTTTTACGTTTGGGGGGACGCGACTCCGCCGCGCCTGGCGGATTTTCCACGGCTCCTGACGAGTCCTGCGTGGTCTGTCGTGTTTTCGTGCGCGGCCTTCTGGTTCCTCGGCGGCCTGCTGCACGTCCTCTGCGACGCGTGCTGCGGTAAGGTTCCCCTGCTGATCCCGTGGAAGAGGACGTTCGGCTGGAAGTTCTTCCAAATGTCCAAAGCGCGGGGAGAGATGAGCCGGGGCGAGGCGATTTTTACGGGCTTCATCGCGCTTTCCTGCCTCTGCGCGTGGCTGTTGCGCTACGCGCAGGTATAATACAGCGAATTCAGGTAAAAAGCCTGAAGTTATGAATACCCCGGGCCTCGCGGGAGGCCTGCGAGAATCCGAAGGGTCGAGTGACTCCTGCTCCCCTGAGTTTCAATACGAAAGGAAGTGAGTTGCGCATGGACGCAGGGCCTGAATTAAGTCACCCTCCTTCGCGTTTGCGGAAGTCGTCTCGATCAAATGAACGGCCGAATGAACGGCGGCGGGCCATGCGCGCGAAAAGACGCGAACTCCCCTGAGGGAGGGCGGCGTCCTGTCGCGCCGAGCCTCCGCCTCGGAAAACGGAGGTAACGTCATGACCGAAAACGTCGCGGAACTGATCGACGCCAAAAAACACAGAGAACTCAAGGAATTCATCGCCAGCGCCAACGTGGTCGACCTGGCCGATGATCTGGAGGAGCTGACGCCGGAACAGCGCATCGTCCTGTTTCGCTCCCTGGCCAAGGACGCGGCGGCCCATGTTTTTTCCTATCTCTCGCCGGAGACGAAGGAAAACCTCATCGGACTGCTGACCGACCCCGAGCTTTCCCATATCGTGAACGACCTCTTTCTCGACGACGCCGTGGATTTCATTGAGGAAATGCCGGCGAACGTCGTTAAACGCGTCCTCAAAAACGTCTCGGAGGACACGCGCAACCAGATCAACCAGCTCCTTCGATATCAGGAGGACTCGGCGGGCAGCATCATGACCACGGAGTACATCGACCTGAAGGAGGGCATGACCGTGGCGGACGCCTTCCGCCGCATCCGCGAGGTGGGGATGGACAAGGAGACCATCTACACCTGCTACGTCACCGACGCCAAACGCGTTCTGGAGGGCGTCGTCACCGTTAAAATCCTGTTGCTGTCGGATATGGCGGATCGGATTGGCGACATCATGAGCACGAACATCCTTTACGCGGTCACGGGCGACGACCGCGAACACGTGGCGGAGGTGTTCCAGAAATACGACCTGATCGCCCTGCCCGTGGTGGACACGGAGCGGCACCTCGTGGGCATCATAACGGTCGATGACGCGATGGAGGTTCTGGAGGAGGAGAGCACCGAGGACTTCCACATCATGGCCGCTATGGAGCCCTCGGACGAGCCTTACCTCTCGACGGGCGTATTCGACCTGGCAAAGAGGCGCATCATGTGGCTGCTGATCCTCATGGTCAGCGCGTTCTTCACGGGGGGCATCATCACGCATTTCGAGGCGCTCTTCGCCACGTTCCCCGCCCTGATTTCGGCCATTCCCATGCTGATGGACACGGGCGGAAACGCGGGCTCCCAGTCCTCGACCCTGATCATTCGCGGCATGGCGGTGGGGGAGCTTCACCTTTCCGACTGGTTCGAGATCTTCTGGAAGGAACTGCGGGTCAGCGTCCTCGTCGGAGGGATGCTTGGGGTCATCAATATTGGCTACAAGTGGTTTTTGAGCGGAAATTTCGCCCTCGGCCTGATCGTCGGCCTGAGTCTCTTCGCGACGGTCGTGTTCGCCAAGATGATCGGCAGTATGCTGCCCCTCCTGGCCCGTATGCTCAGGTTCGACCCCGCCCTGATGGCCGCGCCCATCGTGACGACGATCGTCGACGCCGGCGGCCTGATCGTCTACTTCATGGTCGCGGAGGCCGTCATGCGCCTGTGAGAAAACGCGACGCAACAGCGGTTATATCGTCGTGGGAAAATCACGCAACAACAGCAGCGACTCTTCCGGGCGGAAAGGCGGAGGCTTCCGGGTTTTGAAACTGGCGGCGGAGCAGGTCAGTTCGCCGCGCAGACAGACCGGGCCGCGACGACGCCGCTGGCGGCGGCCTGGACGATGCCGCGACTGACGCCCGCGCCGTCGCCAACCATCCAGAGCCCTCCGATCGACGGCACCGCCAGGTTCTTTTCGAGTTCGAGGCGCAGCGAGTACAGCTTGATCTCGACGCCGTAGAGCAGCGTGTCCGAGTGGTTGACGCCGGGCATGATCTGGTTCAGCGCGTCCAGAAACTCCACGATGTCCATGACGTAACGGTGCGGCAGCACGAGACTGAGGTCGCCCGGTTGCGCCGCCACCGTGGGCTCGACCATGCCCCGGTCGATGCGGGACTGCGTGGAGCGCCAGCCATCCTTCAGATCTCCCAGCCGCTGCACCAGAATACTTCCCCCCGCCAGCATGTTCGCCAGCTTCGCCACATGCGTGGCGTAGCCGATAGGGTCGTTGAAGGGCTGGGTGAAGTTCTTCGTCACCAGAAT
>JAITPZ010000220.1 GCA_031289165.1 Synergistaceae bacterium | reverse complement strand
TCTTCTTCTGTTCATGTGTAGTATAATACAGATATATCAATTATTATCATACGTAAATACTTTTAAAACATGCTCTTACGTATTTTCAAGCTGCGAGAGCCTCTCTTTTATCTGCGAAGTTTGAGTTTTATACAAAAAAACACAGAACGCGCGGGGCGGCGTACAAGCAGACATTTTCCCGGACGCCTGACATGATTTTGAAGATTGCCCTTACATAAGACAACGATGGCGATGGCTCTGACTGTTCTATGTTTTCTTTTTCATGATATGCGGCAAAATCAGAAACAGCCAAACGGAGGGTATTTGGTTGCGGAAGGTAAATACGCAATGCACGAAAGCGTGGTTGGCGGTCACAAAAAGCCATAAATATGGAACCAAAAAAAGAACGGCCAAAGATAAATATCCGAGCGCGCCAAGGCACCATCGTTTCTCGCTGAACATAATCATCGGCACCAACAGTGCGATATACACCAGTACAGTCAGCGCGGCCAGGAATAAACCCCATATTACGGATGCGGGCAAAAGTGCGCACACTTCCTTTATCAGGAGCGTCAATGTTTCAAAAAACGCCAAGCCTTCCGTATGAGCCGCGTCAAAGATAATTTGGTGAAGAGCTTGCCGCGCCGCAAAATCATCGGGAACAGTGGAAAAAGGCGCCAGCATATAGATATTTTTTGCCACCGCCAAAAATCTGTCAAAAAGCGTAAATTTTTCCGCACCGCCCATGCGATAAAAAATTTGGTGAAGGGCATTCTGTATCACGCCTTCCCCCAACACCACATCCGCCAGAACCCACTTCGCCGCCCACGTTAAAAGATACCCCGCCGCCCACGCCATACCCAGCCTGACGATTCTTCTTGTATAAGGCCAGTTCCAGCGAAACGCCTCCTGATGAAGGTCAGAAAAAATCATCGCGAACAAAGGCAGTAAACAAGTGACAACAGGCACCGTCAAAAAATCAATAAAAGCCGCTAAGGAACCCCATAGTAGAAACAGAAATAAAAGTCGTTCTTCATCCCGCACATTCCAGTATAGTATTATGCACGTTGCCGCTAACACGACAAGAAATACTCCAGAATATGCCATACAAAAAGCTGATAGAGGAAAATCCGCTCCTATCATGGCTATCGCGAAACCTAACGCGACTTTCCAGCCTGTTCTGCGGCAAAGCAACAGCAGTGTCATAGAAAATAACAGCGTTGAAAGGAAAAATGAAATTTTCCGCACGTCGGAAAAACCTATAACCGATAGCAGAGGGCGTAAAATAGCGGCGTAACCGTGCCAATATCTGGCATAATTGCTTTTTGCCGCCGCCCTGCCCTCAACCATATTTTTGAGGTCGTAAGGTGGATTTCCAGGGTCTCTATCGTCAGGCGTGTAAGAAACACTCATGCGCATGGCTGAACGTACAGGTTCCTCGGAGTCCAAAGTACCCACGATGTTCAGCATAATCGCGTCGGTGAAATTGCTCAGAACAGGCATCTGTCCAAAAGGCATCCAATACGCGCCTTCTTTATTAAGTAGTCGCGACGCTCCTTTCAAGTGTTCGTCCAATCTCCCTTTAGGCCAGAGTGGCGCGGTGGAGACGAGGCCGAAAAACACGCATATCAGCAAGCACCAAAAAAGCGCCACTCGAAGCGCCCAACCGGCGCGAAGACCGGATGTATTTTCTTCGGGCATCATTGTCTATATTCCTCTTCGGGCGCAACGCGGCAGAACCGTGAAATGGGCAAAAATTTCCGGATAAATATGTTTACGAAAAATGACTATAGGGTTAGCTCAGACCGGGCGGGTGCTTCGCCGCAATGGAGAGCCGCCATCCTCTAAAATTTTCATATCGGGCTCGGGTCGCAGTAGAGGGGCAGTATCCGTCCGGCCTTTTTCTGAAACAACCCGATAGTCATGTTACGAAATGTCAATTGAGCCGCGCCAGGCGCAAACGATTTTGGAAAAAAAAGTGAGGTTTTACAGAGATAACACTGGGCACGCACGTTTTTGATTATTTTACAAGGGGTAAGAGAATGATTTTTTAAGAAAATTTCATTTTTACCGCTCATACCTGACGCTACCCCCTTTCTTATTTATTGGCTCCTTCTCATGTGGTGTAGGGAGGAGCAAAGATTCCAAATATTCTTTGGGTAGCCAAAGTCCAGTTTCCCTGCCGTCAAAAAACTCCTGATAATCACGTTGGCGGATGTTCTGAAGCCTCTGGCTATCCCGTAAACTTTGGCAGTTCACAGGCATAGGTTCGAGCCCATTCCCGGATTTGTCAAACTTCAGACGATTTACCTGCCTACTCCCACTCTATGGTCGCGGGGGGTTTGGAGGTTACGTCCATGACAACGCGGTTGATGCCGCGGACCTCGTTGCAGATTCGCTTCGACACCACGTCGATCACGTCGGCGGGGATGCGGAACCAGTCGGCGGTCATCGCGTCGGAGGAGTCCACCGCGCGCAACGCCAGCACCTCCCTGTAGGTTCTTCCGTCGCCCATCACCCCGACCGTTCGCACGGGGAGCAGAACGCAGAACGACTGCCAGATCTTTTCGTAAAGGTTTGCTCGGGCGAGTTCTTCTCTGAAAATGGCGTCCGCCGCGCGCAGCGTGTCGAGACGTTCCCGCGTGATCTCCCCCAGGCAGCGCACCGCAAGTCCCGGGCCGGGGAAGGGCTGACGATCGACGATTGCGTCGGGAACCCCCATGATACGTCCGATCTCGCGCACCTCGTCCTTGAAGAGGTCGCGCAACGGCTCGAGGAGCTTCAGCTTCATCCGCTCCGGCAGGCCGCCGACGTTATGGTGAGATTTAATGACGACGGAGCCCTTTTTGTCCTTCCTGCCGCCGCTCTCGATGACGTCGGGATAGATCGTTCCCTGGAGAAGCCAGTCCACCGATGTTGCCGTGCGAAGTTTCTTCGCCTCCTCGTCGAATACCCTTATGAAGAGTTCCCCAATGATCTTACGCTTTTTTTCGGGATCGGTGACGCCCTTCAGGCGTCCCAGAAAAAGCCCGGCGGCGTCCACGTGATGCACGGAGAGGCCGAGGCCGGCGTAAGAGTCGAGAACCTGCTGCGCCTCGTTCAGGCGCATCAGCCCGTGATCGACGAAGATGCACTCCAGCTGGGGCCCAATCGCCCTGTGGACCAGCGCCGCAGCCACGCTGGAGTCCACGCCGCCCGACAGCCCGCAGATCACGTATCGGTCGCCGACCTGTTCCCGAATCTCCCCCACGGAACGCGTGACCCAGTTGCCCAGATTCCAGTCGCCGCTGCAGCCGCAGACGTCGAAAAGAAAATGCCTCAGTATCTCCGAACCGTGCTGCGTGTGGGCCACCTCCGGGTGGAACTGGAGCCCGAAGAGCCTCTCATCGTCGCTTTCCATCGCCGCGGTCACGCCGTGCTTCGTGAAGGCGGTCGCGTGAAACTTCGGCGGAAGGCGCTCCACGCGGTCGCCGTGGCTCATGACAACCTCGAAGGACTCGGGCAGGTCCGCAAAGAGGCGGGACTGTCTCTCCCGGCGAATGGGCGTCGTACCGTACTCGGAATTTTCTCCGCTGATAACGCTGCCCCCACGAAATTTCGCCAGCAGCTGCATTCCATAACAGACTCCGAGGATGGGAAGGTCCATGTCGAAAATATCCTCGTGAATGGCAATGGCTCCCTCGTCGTTCACGCTGTCGGGGCCCCCCGAGATAATGAGCCCTGAGGGCATGAGCCCCGGGGGCACGCTCTCGCGAATCCGCTCCACCGACACGTCCCACGGCAACACCATGCTGTGAATCTTCATCTCCCGCACGCGACGGGCGATCAGCTGAGTGAACTGCGACCCGCAGTCGATGATCACGATATTGTCCAAATAACAAACCTCCCCTGAAACAGCCTTAAAATCCACAAAACGTCCCTCGTCAGGACGTTTTTCTACCTTTTTCGTTACTCCACGGTGACGCTCTTGGCCAGGTTCCGGGGGCGGTCGATCTCGCGCCCCAGAAGCGAGGCCAGGTGGTACGCGAAAAGCTGCAGCGGCACGACGGTCAGAAAGGGCGTCAGCTCGTCCTCGGTCGCGGGGACGAAGATGCAGTCGTTCGCGAAACGGCCGATATCTCCGTCACCCTCGGTCGCGAGCGCGATGATGGGCGCTTTGCGCGCGCGGGCCTCCTGAAGGTTCGAGAGCGTTTTTTCATAAAGTCGGTCACGGGGAACGATCGCCACCACCGGCAGGTCCACGTCCAGCATGGCGATGGGGCCGTGCTTCATCTCCCCGGCGGCGTGAGCCTCGGCGTGAATGTACGAGATTTCCTTAAGCTTCAGGGCCCCCTCCATTCCGATGGCGCAGGAAAGGCCGCGCCCGATGAACAAAAAGCCCGCAACCTTCATGTAGTGTTCGGCGACGCCACGTATCGCGTTCCCCTGGAGGACGACGGACTCGATTTTGAAGGGCAGCCGGGCCAGCTCTCCCGTCAGGCGCGCTTCGTCGCCTCTGTCGAGGCATTTTCTTTGCCGGCCGATCCAGAGCGCCAAAAGCGTCAAAGCCGCCAGTT
>JAITPZ010000201.1 GCA_031289165.1 Synergistaceae bacterium | reverse complement strand
TCCTTTTTTCTGATCATTTTTTTTCAGATCAGCGATCAGGCGGGGCAAAATTTCGAGGACGCTGCCGACCACGCCCAGATCCGCCACGCCGAAGATCGGAGCCTCCGGGTCGGTGTTGATGGCGACGACGGACTCCGCGCCGCTCATGCCCGCCAGGTGCTGCACGGCTCCCGATATGCCGCAGGCGATATAAAGCCTTGGGGTAACGGATTTTCCGCTCAGTCCCACCTGGGAGGAGTGAGGCGCCCAGCCCAGGTCGACGGCCGTCCGGGACGCCCCGACCGAGCCGCCCAGAAGCCGCGCCAGCTCATCGAGCATGGCGAAATTTTTCGATCCCTTCATTCCCTTGCCGCCCGCGACGACGATCTCGGCGTCCTGAATGGGCAGGCCGACGCGGGACTCCGGCTCGAACCCGAGGAACGTCAGCAGCGACGCCACGGAGGATTTTTTGGGAGAGCAGCGAACGATCTCGCCTTTACGCGAGGGGTCGGGGGGAAGCGGTCTTTTCGATTTCGGGCGCACCGTGCACATCTGGGGGCGATGCTCGGGCGTCATGATGTCCGCCATGACGTTGCCGCCGATGGCGGGCCGGGTCTGGAGCAGGCCGCCGTCCTTCACGGAAAGGCCCGTGCAGTCGGCGGTGAGCCCGGTCCTGAGCTTCGCGTAAAGCACGGACATCGTGCTTCTTCCCTGCGTCGTCGCCGACGCGATGAACACCTGAGGGGCATACTCCCCGACCATATCGGCCAGAACCCCGACGGCGGCGTCGACGGGATGGTGTTTCAGTCCCGGGTCGCTCGCCAGGTAAACCTTATCCGCGCCCCTCTCGAACAGGGACGCCGTGTCCGGCAGATCGTCCCCGAGAACCACGCTGGCAAGGGGAACGCCCAGAGTATCGGCCACGTCCCGCCCCCACGCGAGCAGTTCCCAGGAGACGGAGTGAAGTTTTCCGTCCCGAACTTCGGCAAGGGTCCAGACCTCGCCTTTCCCGCTGCCCATTATCCATTCACCTCCGCCAGAAAGTGTTCGAGTTCTCCCACAGCCTTCTCGAAGTCTTCGGAGGCCGATATTTTACGTCCTCTGCGCGTCACCTGCGGGTATCGGACCCTGACGACCTTCGTCGGCGAGCCCCTGAGCCCCACGCTTTCGACGGGTAAACCCAGATCCGCCAGCGAAATGAGGCGAACCTCCGTCTTTTTCGCCTTCAGCTTGCCCCCCAGCGTGCAGAGGCGTGGCACGTTGATCTCCTTGATCACGATGGCAAGCGCGGGCATGGGCGCGGAAAAACGCTCGTGTCCGCTCTCCACGGCACGCTCGGCCGTGAGGCGGCCGTCCTGGAGTTCCAGTTTGCTGACGTAGGTCAGAACCGGAACCCCGAGAAGCGCGCCGGCCGCGGGGCCGACCTGTCCCGTCTCTCCGTCCGTGGCGCGCTCGCCCGCCAGAATGAGGTCGAAGGGCCCCAGTTTACGCAGGGCCTCGGCCAGAACGGTCGCGGTCGCCAGCGTGTCGGAACCGGCGAAGGCCCGATCCGTCACGACGGCGCCTCCGTCGCAGCCCATGGAGATGGCGTAGCGTACGGCTTTTGCGGCGACGGGCGGCCCCATTGTAAGGACGGTCACCTGAGGCCCGCCCGAAAACCTTTCCTTGATTCGCACCGCTTCCTCTATAGCGTGCAGATCCAGCGGATTAACCTCGACGTCCAGCCCCTCGCGCATCATAACTCCCGTCTCCGGATTGATTTTAACGTTCTCGGTGGCGGGAACCTGCTTGATCAGCACGGCGATTTTCAAATCCTTAGCTTTCTCCAAAAAAACGACACCTCCAAACCGAGTTTATAAGACTTCCACGATTATATAGTGAATTCAGGTAAAAAGCCTGAAGTTCAGAACAGCTGAAAACGGCTCACTGTCGAGGAAACTTTCAGCCTCTTACAGTAAACTTAAGTTAAACCACTGTAATCCAATTTTCGCGCTTTTAACATCGAAGCCGAGCTCCAAAAAGTCAACGACGGAGCCGCCTCACATTCTCCGCGCGCTGTGCGGCCGTAAAGGCGGACAGCAGATTGTCAGTCCCCGGGAGCGGCGGCGATGGGGGGCTTTGCTCCGCCGAACGCGTAATACGCCCCCATCAGAAGGATCGGGACGACCACGAGCGGCGTGGACAGAATGCCCACCCAGGTGTAGCCCTGCGCGATCAGGGGGATCAGGCCGAAGCTCGCGACGCTCCAGGAGATCGTCACGTACACCGCCGAGGAAATGATGTCCGTTCGGTGCGAACTGGTCGCGCCGGTCTGCTTCATCCACCAGGTCGAGACGCGCCGCGCCCCGCCGTAGATCAGCCCGACGCCCGTCGAAATCACCGCCAGCAGGATGATCATGGAGACGAGCGCCACCCCGATATTTCCGCCGCCCCCGTGCTGCGTGATATAGGTGATGGGCGTCGGCAGTCTCATGATCGTGGGGGCCTCCACGGTTCCCAGCAGGTCCCCCGTCAGAGGATAGTGCGCCAGAACGCCCGTCGCAGCCAGAACCAACATGCCCGCGTTGACGATGAATCCGATGAGGGTGGCTTTTTTGACGTCGGCCTGAGTGTGCAGCGCGTCGGCCACGGCGGTGTAGGCCCCGACCAGAGAGCACTGCAGGCCGGCGTATTTGACGCTCTGCCACAGCGCGGGCCAGAAGCCCCCGTTGGACGAGGGGGCGACTTTGAGAACCTCGATCAGCCTCGGGAAGTTCGTGACCAGGTTCGAGATATAGACCGTGAACATCCCCGCGATGATCAGGATCGCCATGACCGTCGCCGCCTTGCGGACCGTCTCCGCGCCCCAGATCGTCAGGGCGAAGATGAAGAGGGCGAGAACCACCGTACACAGAGAATAATGCTCTTTGAGGCTCGGCACCAGCTGAGTCAGAAGCGTCCCGCCCGTGGAGAAGGCTACGCCCGTGGCCATGACCAGAATGATCAGGTACATGATCTCGATAGCCAGGGAGAAAAGGGGCTCAAGGCCCTTCAGCGGCCTGTAATAACCGGCGCTCCAGCTTCGGTAATCGTAAACCTCGTGCTTCACGGCAAAGGTCCAGGAGCAATAAAGAACGAGCGCGATGATCGCCGCGGAGAGAATCGGCGTAAAGAGCGAGTACCACCCGTACTGGACGTAAAAATCCACAAGCTGCCTGCCGCTGGCGAACCCTCCGCCGAAATGCGTCGTAAACCACACAAAAGCCACTGACCATACTCCCAACTTCGTTTTGTTCGACACGAAAATCCCTCCCGATTCAAATGATGTTCCAATTCCCCGAACATTCCCGCCCCGCGAAGGGTCGTTTGCGCCGCTGTCCTCCCCCCGTTTTTTTCGCCATAAAAAAACCGGGGCCCTCTGAAAGGGTCCCGGTCCGGTGTTTTTCCTGAAGAAACGACGCTTACACGCCGACCACCCGAACAGAGGACCCGCGAATAAGCAGAGAAATGACAATAACGAGGAGAAGGCCGAACTCAAAAAAATCAAATACTCCGCTCATCGACGAGCCACTCCTTTCGAAAAATCTGAAACCCGGGAAAAACAAAATCTCCCGCCCCCTCCGTTCCTCACGGATTCCCGGCGGCGCCCAGGCTGTTGACCGTTCTTTACACACACAATATAAATCACAAATCCGCGGAAAATTACGAACAAAGTCGACAACCAAAGATTCTAGCCATCGCCATCGCACCTGTCAAGCTCCATGTGGCTCCGCAGAGACGTCTCCGAATCAGGCGGTCGCTTTTCTTTCCTTCGTGCGCCGTATGGCCTCCGTGAGGAGCGGCACGATTTTGAGGGCGTCGCCCACGAGGCCGAAATCCGCCGCCTCGAAGATGGGTGCGCCGGGGTCCTTGTTGATCGCCACGATGATGTCGGACTCCTCCATTCCGGCCAGGTGCTGGATCGTTCCGGAAATCCCGCAGGCGATGTAGAGGTTGGGGCGCACCGTCTTGCCTGTCTGACCCACCTGGCGGTCCTTTTCCACCCAGCCGGAGTCCACCGGCGCGCGGGACGAGGAGAGGGTTCCGCCCAGTTCCTTCGCCAGTTCCTCCAGAATCGTGAAGTTCCCGGGGCTGCCCATTCCGCGTCCGCCGGACACCAGCACCTTCGCGTCCTGAATGTCCATTTTGCCGCTGACCTTCTTCACGACTTCCAGAATCTCCACGTTGCGATGGGCCGCGAGGTCCTTCACCTCCATGCGCTCCACCCGGCATTTCGGCGCGTCGGCCTTCTTACGCTGCATGACGCCCGGCCGCACGGTCGCCATCTGAGGCCGGAACTCCGCGCAGACGATCGTCGCCATGATGTTCCCTCCGAACGCGGGACGGGTCATCAACAGGTGATTGGTCTCCGGCTCGATTTCAAGCCCCGTGCAGTCGGCCGTCAGGCCCGTATGGATGCGCGCGGAAATCCTCGGCGCGAGGTCCCGGCCGATTGCGGTCGCGCCGTAGAGCACGATTTCCGGCTTGTTCTTCTTTATGACCTCGGAGAAAGCGTAAGCGTACGGCTCGGTCATGTAGGTCTCCAGCGCGGGGTCGTCCACAACGACGACGCGGTCCGCCCCGTACTGCCCAAGGCTTTCGGCGAGGTTTTCCACCTTACTGCCCAGGAGAACGGCCACGACCTCGCTGCCTCGTACATCCGCCAGTTCCCGGCCCTTACCTAAAAGCTCGTAAGAAACCCCCGCCAGTTTGTTGTCCACCTGCTGGGCGAAAATGAACACGCCCCTGTAATCTTCGATCTGCATCTGAATACCACCTTCACGCAGTATGCGTTATATGATGAACTTCTCGCTCAACCGCTCGAGGAGCCAATTCACGGACTCCTCCGGGTCCAGCGTCATCACGGTTCCCTTGCCCCTGACCGCCTTCGTGAACGACTTCTTCACCCGCGTGGGCGAGCCGTTCAACCCGATGTTCGAGTCGTCGATCGTCAGGTCGGGGCGCTTCCACACCGGAATCTCTTTTTTCCACGCGTCGAAGATGCCGGCTGGCGTCATGTACCGCGGCGCCCCCAGCTCGCTCAGGGCGGTGAGCAGACAGGGCAGCTTCGCGCGGATGATGTGGTATCGGTCCTCGTACTGCCGTTTGACGGTGACGTATCCGCCCTCCACCCTGATTTCCTCGGCGTAGCTGATGTTGGGGATACCCAGATGCTCCGCGATCTGCGGGCCCACCTGCGCGGTGTCGCCATCGATGGCCTGTCTTCCCGTAATGATGAGGTCGTAGTCCAGTTTTTTGATGGCCGCGGCCAGAGTGGACGAGGTCGCCCACGTATCGGCGCCTCCGAACGGACGGTCCGAGAGCAGGATCGCCTCGTCCGCGCCCATCGCCAGCGCCTCCCGAAGCGCGGCGTCCGCCTGAGGCGGGCCCATCGAAAGAACCGTCACGTGCGCTCCCTGCCCGTCTTTCAGCTTCAAAGCGGCCTCCAGGCCAGCCTTGTCGTCGGGGTTGATGATGCTCGGCACACCCTCGCGGATCAGGGTTCCCGTTTTCTGATCCAGCCTGACCTCGTTGGTGTTGGGAACCTGTTTGACGCAGACGATAATCTTCATGACAACGCCCCCTTACCGCAGAGCCGCGCCGGAGATGACCATACGCTGGACCTCGCTGGTCCCCTCGTAGATCTCCGTGATCTTCGCGTCCCGCATCATACGCTCCACCGGGTAGTCCCGGGTGTATCCATAACCGCCGTACAGTTGCACGCACTCCGTCGTGACGGCCATCGCCGTCTCCGCGGCAAAGAGCTTCGCCGTCGCCGCGGCCACCGCGTAATTGCCCCCGTTTTGCTTGATCATCGCCGCGTTGTAGACCAGATAGCGCGCCGCCTCGATGCGGGCGTACATGTCGGCGATCCTGAACTGGGTGTTCTGGAATTTCCCGATGGACGAGCCGAACTGCTTTCGCTCCTTAACGTACTTTATCGTCTCGCTGTAAGCTCCCTCCGCGATGCCCAGCGCCTGAGCCGCGATACCGATGCGCCCGCCGTCGAGCGTCCCCATCGCGATGCCAAAACCCCTGCCCTCCTGGCCCAGCAGATTCCCCGCGGGAACGATGCAGTTCTGGAACACCAGCTCCATCGTCGAGGAGCCGCGGATTCCCATCTTCAGCTCCTTTTTGCCGACGCCAAAGCCCGGGAAGTCCTTTTCCACGATGAACGCGGAAATGCCCTTGGTTCCTTTGGACTTGTCGGTCATGCCGAAAACGATATACGTGTCGGCCTGGCCGCCGTTGGTGATGAAGATCTTGCTGCCGTTCAGCACGTAGTGATCTCCGTCCGGCACGGCTTTGGTCTGCTGCCCCGCGGCGTCCGTCCCGGCGTTGGGCTCCGTCAGCGCGAACGAGGCCAGCGCCTTGCCCGACGCGATGGGCACGAGGTACTTCCTCTTCTGCTCCTCCGTGCCGTACTTCTCGATCGGGTCACACCCGAGCGACGTGTGCGCGGACACGATGACTCCCGTCGTTCCGCAAACTTTGGAAAGCTCCTCGACGCACAGAACATAGGTCAGGACATCGCACCCCTGGCCGCCGTACTCCTTCGAGGTGGGAATTCCCATAAAACCGTAACGCTGCATCTTCTCCACGGTTTCCGACGGGAAGCGCTCCTCCTCGTCGATCTCCTGCGCCAGAGGGCGTACTTCCTTTTCGGCAAACTCCTCGAAAAGGCCCCTGGCCATCTGATGTTCCTTACTCAGCTCAAAATTCATTCCACAATCCCCCAGTACTCTATTGTTTCGCTCGCACCGATGACTTCGGACATCGAATAGCGAATTCAGGTAAAAAGCCTAAAGTTGGAACAGCTGAAACGGCTCGCTGTCGAGGAAAGCTTTTAGCCTCTCAACAGCAGACTCAGGTTAAACCACCATACTTTCTTCCTTACGCCTTCTTCGCCTTCGGCGGTTTGACCGTCGCCATTCCCGTCGCCACCACCGTGCCGTCCTGGGTGGTGCAGGTGGTCGTCAGCTTCACGATGTTCTTCTCCGCCAGGATTTCGCAGACCTCCGCCCGGGCCTCCACGGTGTCGCCGATATGAGTGGGGGCGGTGAACTTCAGAGTCTGCTCCATATAGATGGTTCCGGGGCCGGGCAGCTTCATTCCCAGCACCGTCGAAATCAGCCCCGCGGTCAGCATTCCGTGAACGATGCGGGTCTTGAAGAAGGTTCCGCTGGCGTAAACCTCGTTGATATGCGCCGGATTCTGATCGCCCGTGACTCCGGCGAAGAGATAAACATCCGATTCCGAGAGCGTTTTTTGAAAAGTGGCGAAGTCGCCTACCTTCATTTCATCGATCGTCATTGTGAAATTCCTCCTGTAAAATGATTTTCAAATGGATGGCCCGTTTTTCGCAGACGCCTACAGAAAAGCCCCCCACACCAAGGCCAGGCCCATCGAGATGATGACCGGGATAATACAGGTGGTGACGCAGACATCCCAGTAGGATTCCTTATGGGTGCAGTGAGAGACCGCCAGCAGGGTCAGCACCGCGCCATTGTGGGGAAGGGTGTCCAGACCGCCGGAGGACAGCGACGCGATCCGGTGCAACAACTCCGGACTCATGCCCAGGGCAAGCGCTCTCTCCAGGTACTGGGGCGCCAGGGCGCTCAGGGCAATGGACATGCCGCCGGACGCGGAACCGGTTGCGCCGGCCAGAACGTTGACGGCCACCGCCTCGGAGAACAGGATGCTGCCGGGCATATCCATCATGATCGTCGTGAGGGCCGCGAAACCGGGAACCGCTCTGACCACCGACCCGAAACCGACGGCGCAGGAGGTGTTCATGATCGCGGTCAGGGACCCCTCGGCGCCCGCGCTGATGGCGGGAAGGATAACCTTCAACTGCTGAATGTTCATCAGGATGCAGACCGCGATGCCGCTGAGCAGAGAGACCACGATATGCTGCTTCAGGACGTTGAGTACAATAACCACCGTTATAATGGGCAACAGGCCGCTGAGCCAGTGCCAGGAGGGCAACGGAGGCCCTTCGCGGCTGACTTCCACAAATTTGGAATCCTCCACGAAGTGCTGCCCCTGGGCGCGAACCCTGCGTGCCCGCCACTCCAGATAGAGATAACCCGGTATACCGATGAGGATAGCGCCCACGATGGACATGACCGGAGCGGCCATGGCATCGGTGCCGTAAAATTGGGTGGGGATCAGGTTCTGGATCTGAGGGGTGCCGGGAATGGTCGTCATGGTGATGCCGAAAGCGCCATAAGCAATGGCCCCCGGCAGGAGCGTCCGGGGAAGATCCGCAGCGCGGTAAATAGCGTAGCCCATCGGGTAGATGACGAACACCACCACAAACAGGGAAATACCGCCGTAAGTCATGAGCAGGCAGGGAAGAGTTACCGCCAGAATTGCCCGTTTCGCGCCGACGAGACTCACCAGCCGGTCCGCCAGTGATCGGGCCGAGCCGGTCATATCCATTACCTTGCCGTACACCGCCCCCAGAAAGAACGCGGGAAACCACTGCAAAACGTAATTGGAAAGCCCCTGCATGTAGCTGCCGAGATAGGTCTCGAGAATAGCCAGACCGCCCATTCCGGCAACCAGGGCGGCGCAGAAAGGAGCCACCCAAACAATGGAATTTCCTCTGTAGGCCAGAAACATCAGTAATGCAAGCCCGACAAAAATACCGATCATTGACACATTCACGCTGGTTCCTCCTTATTTCAATATTTTCAATGTGCGGAAAAGATCTGGCAACAGGATAAGGAAAACAGGAAAACACAGAAATTGTGAAGCGTTTGAAAACCGAAAGACAATACCGGAACTTCCCTTTCAAACTGAGGAACCTGATGGTGTTGTTCGTAGTACGATCGTACAGGACATGAAGCTGAAAATCACCACCTTTGCCGGTGCGATTGTCAGGCACGAACAACCGCAAACACAGCTTTTATAGTGAATCCGGGTAAAAAGCATGAAGTCAGAATAGCTGAAAACGACTCACGGTCAAGGAAAACTTTTAGCCTCTTATAGTAAATTTAAGTTAAACCACTATATCATACGCTTTCAACCTGTGATCGCTCGGGGCAAAAGAACATCCCTCTCGCCCAATCTGCTGGTCGACATTTACGCTTTTTATCCGCGTCGTTGATATTTCATAACTCAATTTATGCGCGTGGAAAACATAGACTAATAATATGACAATGTTCAGCCAATGTCAATAATTCAGGCCTCAAGCCTCCGGGAGGGGGTTCCATCGCAAACACACGGAAAAAAGCATGAAAAAACGTCCGGCGAACTCCCCCTGTATCCTGAGGGAGTTCAGGGCGCTCCTTTACTTTCCTCCGGCCATCCAGTAATAGCTGAGATTGGTCAGGTCAACATGCTCTATCTCGAGGCTGTACGTTCCGTCGAGTTTGTCCGTCGCGTACATCCATACCCCGCAGGAGTTGGAGAGCGACACACCCGCTTCGTAACTGAACATGTTGTCCGACGTCCTGACGCCGCGCGTATCGTTTTTGCCGGTTATTTCATAAAACGCTTTCCATAACGTGCTTTTCACGTCATCGAAGGAGTGCCCCCGGTCGTAGTCCAGCTGAACAATAACGGACAGGACGGCTTCGTTGTAGGCCGTGATATAGAAACGCACCATCGTCGCGCCATCGGTCAGCGGCCTGGGGAGTCCGGCCGGCAACCCGCGCAGGGGGTAATACATCCTGCCTTTTTTGAGGAAAGGGGCGTCTACCGTCACGTGTCCTTTTTTCTTCAGAGTATCCAGGGCCTCGTCGATATTGGACCTGAGCGTCACTCCATAAACGACCGTGGGCTCACTCCCGGCGGGAAGCTCCGATTGCGAGGTTTTTTGTCCGGGCTGGGGCGTCTTCGGAGGCTTTGCGGGGCCAGCCTTTCGCCGCACATTATCGTCCTTCTTTTTTTCCTCCGCCGCTGCCCTCTTCACCTGCGGCTTCGTCTCTCGCGGCTCGGAATCCGGATCTGGCGCGGACGCGGCGGTATTCTCGGTATTCTGTACGTTGAATACTTCTTTTTGCCTGTCTTCGACGTCATTCAACTGCGTGACCTGCCGTTCCACCGGGCTCGATTTTTCGAGAGCTTTCTTCGCCAGTTCGATTCCCCGCGAGGCGCGTTCTGACGCCTCCTGATTCTTCGGCGCCGCCAGCAGAGCTTCCTGGAGGCGCGACAGGGCCCTGTCGTAGACCTCCCCGTCCAGGTAAATTTCCCCCAGGCCAATCAGAGCCCACACCGCGTCTTCGCCTTTGAGCATCGTGAGGGCCTTCTCGTACATATCTTCGGCACTCTTTCGTTCTCCCAGATATCGGAGGCACCACGCGGAAAGGTCCGCCGCCGTGCCGTCGTCCGGGTTTTTCGCCAGGATCCTTTCGCAGAGGTTCAGCGCCGCCCGGTAGTCCCTCACGTCGTAAAGGTTCTTCGCGCGCTCGTGCAATTCCGCGCTTGCCTGCGCCCGCGCCGTGCAGAAGAGAAGCGGCGCCGCCATCAACAGAGAAAAAATTATCGCCCTTTTCATCGTGAAACAGCTTTTCATCATGTTTGCTCCTCTACCAGGGTACGCCGACATACTTGAAAATCGCCCAGTGGCGAGGAGCGTTGAAGGAACCTTTCAAAAGCGCCAGCTGCGCGTCTCTGAGCGCGTCCACAGGAGCGCGTCCGTCCAGTATTCCGGTGTAGAATTCCGGCATGAACTGAGCGGCACTCTCATCGACGGCCCTCCATCGCGTCAGGATGGCTCCCTTCGTGCCGCCGGCCAGCAGCACCGTCGAGAGGCCGAACATCCCGTCACCGACGTAGAGGTCGCCAAGGCCGGTTTCACATGCCGAAAGGGTGATCAGGTCGGTGTTCCATCTGATCGTGGCAAGCTCGCCCATCTGAAGAAAGGAGTCGTTATTGGGGTCGAGTATCGGCGAGAGGGCGAGGCCGGGCTGAAGGTCCGGAATACTGCTGCGGTCATAACCGTGGCACGCGATGTGGATGTAGCGATACTTTCCGGGGTCACTTTCCCAGAAATCACTCTCGGACGCGTGAGTGGCCACCAATACCGACGGGGCTGAACCCGATTTGGCGATCCACAGCTTTTTCAGAACGTCGGCCTCGCTCTGAGAACCATTCAGCGGTCTCATGGACCTGCCGAAGTCGTTTTTAACGTTGTAGGCCAGCTCCGATTGTTTCCTCGTCCCGCCAAGAACCTCGTCGACCCAAATGGGCTTCATGGCCTCCGTGGTTTTTTCGATCAGTTCCCTGTCGGCGCCGGAAAGGGCCGCGTTCAGGTCGATTCCCTTCAGGAGTTCCGTCAGCATCGCTTTGAAATCGGGGTCTTCATTCAACGCGAGCCTGAGAGATGATTTCCAGTCCGTCCATTTTTGAAGCAGAGGCGCGTAAGACGGGTTTGCCACCAGAAGCAGCGACGAATCTTCCGGAGGCCGCGCCTCTCTCTCCCGCGTCAGCAGACAGGCGCTCGGCAGCTCGGCGAAGGTCCAGTCCTCGATCAGATAGCCGACCCTGCCATCGTCGCCCTTTTTTTGAAGGGCTTCGAGCGGCAATACATAGAGAATATCGTGAGGAATGACGAGGAGCTTCCTGATATCCCCGCAAACCGAGGCGATCGGCTGGAAAAGCGCCTCCGCGAGATCCTCCGGCAACAGACCGCACGCGGTGACTTTTGGCCGTCCTGGTGTCGGAAACAACGTCTCATCGTATTCGGCTTTCTCGCCGTCAACAAGGCGCATCCAGTAGGAATGTCCAAAAAGAGAGTCATAATCCAGGTCGAGCGGAATGATCGTCGCTCCGCCGGAGCGCTGCAGAAAAATAGCGAAAGACAGCTTCGGCGAGATGTAGTAATTGACGAGGCCCCAGTCGCCCGGCAGCCTGGCCTGAATGGCATCAATACCCGGGATCTCGTCCAGGTCGACCGTCCTGCCTTTGGTCAGTTTAACGCGTTCCTCTCGCAGTCGTTTCATTTCGTTGTTGATCCGCGTCATTTCATCTCGCCGCCCGGAGAAGCTCGCGCGATGGTACGCGCCGTCCAGAGCGACGAGCCGTATCTCCGTCTCCCGCACTTTCTCGCGGTCGGCGGGCGGCAGCGCGTTGAGGAACTCGCCGCCCGTCGTCGCCAGAAGCTCCTTCCAGCGGCGACTCTTCAGGCCCTCGAGGAGCTCCCACAGCCGTACGGCCTTTTTAGCATCCCCGTCTTTTTCCCAAAGGGCAAAGGCGCAGCGAATCGCGCCCCCGTACATTTCCGTACGATCGGAAATACTTTGACTGTTCGTACCGGCGACGGGGGTCACCAGATCGAGCTTCGCCATTGCCCTGTCGTACAGCCGCGCCGCCTCGGCGTAATCCCCGGACTTCTCCGCAGCCAGGGCCAAAAGAGCGCAGGCGCGCCATTGTATATCGGGTTTTACCGCAACGTCTTCGCCGTCCCTGAGCCCCAGCAGGGAGAGCAATTCGCCGGCGGAAGCCCTGGCTGCGTCCGGTTTCGACAACGCGAGGCGTATCCTTCCCTGAAGCTCAAGCATGGAAAGCCGGTCATCATAGGATATGTTGTCTCCGGAAGCGAGAATGGCGCCTATGTTGACGGCCTCGTCGTTGACGTCAACAAGAGCGAGTCTTCCGGCGAGGTCCCTCAGCCTGTCGGCGCACTCGGCCGTCGCTTTGGGGTCCTCCAGGGTCAGCCTGAACGTCGACTCGAAAGTTTTTGCCGCCTGACCGACGGAGTCGCCGAACTTCGAGAAGAATTCAGGCCAGTCATTGTCGGGGTTTGCCGCAATTCCCAACTCCTTCATGACAAGGGCGCGTCGCCTCATGCCGGACCACGCGTTCAGGTATCGAAGCATGTCGTCTCCGGCATTGATGGAGACAAGCATGTAAGCGCTGGTTTTGGAGACGAGCCCGCTCGCCTCGTCGGCGAGTTCCTTCATCTGAGTCTCCAGTTTCTTTTCAGCGTACCGGTACAGCTTGCCCTCCCTGGACGCCAGAGACCCCGCATCCTTCTTCAGGGACGGATGGGTGCTCTCCAGGACGCGCAACAGCGTTTTTTCAAGCTCTTCCTTACTGGACAGATCTTTTTTCGTGAGCGAAAAAAGCGTTTTCCTGAGCCGCGTCTTCAGGCCGGATGGCAAGGGCTCCGCACCGAGTAAGGCCTTTTGAAGTTCCTTCGTTTCCGACGCGTTGGGAGAAAGAAGCCTGATCATGCCGGAAAGGATCTGCATGTCCGCTTCGATGCCGCTCCCGGCAGGTTGTGAGGACTGCTCGTCGTTTTCAGTTTCCGGCGCGTCCAACAGGATGCCGCTCATTTGGATTGATAAAGCGGATTCCGGGATGGACAGCGTGTCCCTGCCGGCGAGCGAGCGTAAAAGCCTCGCCATGGTGTCGAAGGCCATTTTTACGCAGGCCTCGTTCGCCGCCTCGTCCTTCCTGGCGGACAGCTCGCGGAGCGCCAAAGACGCCTTTCCCGCAAGCTCGACGCGTTTTTCGCCTCGACGCAGTACCGCGTCGCCGATCAGGAGGCTGGAGGCGACCTCCTGATAGTAGTTGCGAACTTCCGGTGCGCTGCGCAGAGCGACTTCGCGTATCATTCGGAAACCCTCGAGGCTTGGAATGGGCGTCTCGGCCCGCAGGGAGTCCACGGTCTCCCACGCTCTCGCAAATCCCTCGTCGCTGAGTTTGTCCTTTGCCCGCGGATCCTTTTTTTTGCTGACCTGGCGCGCCGTCAGGGCTGCCCGCCACGGCAGACCCTGAACGGTTCTGTAGTCCACCCTGCCGACCATGCCAAGTTCGTTTCTCATGTCGCAGTGATATATGTTCAGCATCGCGATCATCACTGCGTCCATCTTCTGGGCCTCGAGGGCCTTCGAGAGGGCCTCCTGATAGTGCGCGGTCGCCTCGTTCCACATTCCAAGCTTCTCGTACAGCTCGCCAAACTTCAGGAGAGACTGGGCGATGGCGGTGGGGTTGCCGGCGTCGATGGCCAGCGAGCGGAATTTTCCGAAGTGCTCCAACGCGACTTCATATTGCCCCCTCATACTTTCCAAAGTACCATAAACGTCGTTTACCGCCATGTTGAGCGCCATGTCCCTGTCGGACGCGGCGATGGTAAGCAGCTGCTGCAGTTCCCGCTCGGCATCGCCAAATTCGCCGAGGTACATCAGAGTCTGGGCGTAGTCTTTTTTCAGATTGTCGATGGCCACCGCGCCGGCCCTGTCCTGCCGCCTCGACACGATGTCCTCGCCCTTCCTGACGGCCTTGCCGATGGCCTCTTTGGCCTGGCCAAACGCTCCTGTCGAGAGCAGAAACTGCCCCCTGTCCGCCATGGCCAGATAGAGCGCGATATTCTCGTCATCGCCGGCTTTGGCAGTTTGCGCCAGTTTGGCGGCGTCGGCGATTACGCTGTCGTAGACGCGAAGGGCCCCTGCCTCGTCGCCGCGGACACGGCCTGTGATGTGCGCCTGTTGAAGGCGCACCCTTTGTCTGTCGGGCGGAGAGTTTTTGAACGAGGCCTCGGCGTCTTTGAAGTGTTTTTCTGCCTCGTCGACAAACCCCGTTTCCATTTTGATGCGCCCAAGACCCTCCTGCGCGACGCCTTTGAGAGTGGCATCCCTGCCGACAAGTTTCAGGCCCCGCTCGTAATATTCCTGCGCCTTGCTCCAAACCATCTCGTCCATATAGAGCTGAGCCGCCTGGAAGAGCGACTGGCACTCACCCGAGGCGTTTTTGGCGGCCCCGTATTGTTCGGCTGCCTTCTCGAAAGACTGCCGCGCCGCCTCGTTTCGGCTCGTTGAGACAAGGCACAGCCCCATGTTGTAGTAGGATTGAGCACTTTTAAGCCTGTTTTTCTCCTTCGCGTACGCCGCTCCGGCGGCGTCGAACGCCTCAGCGGCGCTCTCCATCTTTCCCGCCTGATACGAGGCCAGCGCTCTTTTAAATGCCGCGTCCCCGGACTCCGCCGCATAAGAACCGCTCGAAAAAACGAAAATCAAAGAAATTGTCGCGATACACAATAAGGAAATATATTTTTTCACCATGGTTTTCTTATTCTCTCCATAAGGTGTATGAACATCAAAACAGAAGGGCCCAAAGACCCTGAGGCCTTTGAGCCCTTACGGCGTCAACGTCGTTTGTTGACCTCTTTTACGTGATCTCGAAAAACCAAAAACCCAGGAAGGTCGTAGTAGCTCACGACCTTCGTGACGTTGCCGCCTTCGGAGGCGCCGATAGTGGCGTTGACCTCCAGCGCGATGAAATTCTGAGCACCGGGAACCCACAGCGCCTCGCCGTGAAGGCCGGAATCCTCGGAGTACGCGATCTCCCCGAACCTTTCGGCCAAAATGAGCGAGCTCGCGCTGAAAATTTCGTCCCTGAGAGCGAGATTGCCCCTGCGCTCCTTCCAGAGTGTGAATACGTTCACCGCCAGCAGTTTGCCCTGGAATTCCTCCAGAAAGCAGGCCTGCCCGTCCGCGTTGGCGTGGAGTATCTCAGGCAGCAGGGCGGGCAGGGCCACGATGTGGAAGCGTACGCCGTATCTCGTGGCCTCCTCGAAGGTGCGATATGCCAGGTCTTGCTGCTTCAGGCTGTCAAGGACGGACCGTATCGGATCTCCGAGCCTGAACCCCAGCACCTCGTATCCGCCGCCGTCCTCTTTCCCCTGGACTTCGCTCCTGGCCTGCTCCGTCACTTTTTCCTGACGTTCGCCCGCGTCGGACATCGTGGTTTCCTGTGTTTTTCCCGCCTCCGCGGTTTTTGTCGCCTTTTCCAGAAGGGATCGCGCCGACGCCTGGATATCGTCTGCTGCGGCTTTGTCCTTGTCGCTCAGGCGCTTCAGCAGGTCATCCGTCGCGGTCGAGTCGCCCATCGACGCCCAGGCAATGATGAGGCCCTTCAGGGAGCGGACGACCAGTTCGTCATCGTCGGGCGCGAGTTCAATGGCCTGGGTAAAAGCGCTCACCGCCTCTTTATATCCGCCGGCCCCGAGCCAGGTTTCGCCCAACCCGACCTTTATCCACCTGCTCTGATCGTCAGGCAACAGCTTCCCGGCCCGCTCGAAGCCATTCCTGGCCGATTCCCAGTCGCCAAGGTAACGATAGCACCAGCTTGCGAAATCCAGAGCTTCGCCATTTTCCGGCTCCTGATCCAGAACCTTCTCGAAGAGGGTGAGGGCGAGCCTGTATTCTTTGATGTCGTACAGGTTTCTCGCTCTTTCGAAGAGGCTCGGAGCAGCCTCGGCCGAGAAGGCGAACAGCACCGCTACAAAGGCAGCGGCAAACGGCAGACGCATTGTCTTTTTTGCCATGGCGCGGATCCGATCACTCGTCGCTCTCGACGTTGATGCTGAAGGCCAGCTCCGCTTTGGTCCCATCTTCCAGCTCTACTGTCGCCCTGATCGTGTCAATGCCGATGTTCTCCGCAGCGACAAGTTTCCATTTGTCATCCTTGCGCGGCAGGATCAGTATCTCGCCGGGAGCGAGGGCAAAGCTCGTGTTCTCCGGCAACAGATTGTTCGTGTTCTTCCCGGGAGCCTCATTGACGAGGGAGACGAGTTTGCCGCCCTTACCGGAGAGTATTTTCACGAACACGCGCTCGCCCACGAGGAAATTCGTGCCGTTGACCCAGGCTTTGACCACTGCGTCACCCTGTGAAGCCACGGCGAAACCGGTCGGAGCGTCGCTCCCGTCCGTCGTCATAATGGCCAGAGAGGCCACGCTCCACTTGAGCTCCGCCCCTGCTTCCCCCTCTTCATCCTCTTCGGTGAGCAGAATGTCGCGAGTGGCGCCCTTCGGATCCTTAATTACGCTGAAAGGTCCGGCCACATCCTTGTTTTTGCTGTCAAAAACCTGAACATCGTTGTTCGTGGCGATGGCCTTGATAACGTCCACCCCGACAGGACCGCCGGCCTTCAGGGAGAATTTCTCGCCCTGGGCCGGAATGCTTATCTCCTGGCCGGCCCTGACGAAGTTGTCTTTGACCCATTTGTTGGGGTAGAGCACAAGGATCTGCCCGCCGGGCGTAAAATCCAGAACGGTCACGTAGGCGTCAGTTTCGCTCTTGAAGGTGAACGTCATCCTGTCGCCTATTTTGTAAATTCCATCGGCCCTGTCGGACTTCAGGGACATCGTAAAATCGTTCCTGTGCATCTCTTCGACGCCGAGTCCATCCGGAGTGTTCCCAACAGGCTGACTCGGCGCATCCTCTTCTTCGTCCATCAGGACGATGTCGCGCGTGGCCGTCGTGGTCCCCAGCCTGATCTCGCCCCGGGCCGAAGTCCCAATTGCAGAGCAAAACAACACCAGCAAAAGCGTTACGAAAATTTTCTTCATGATAAGTGAACCTCCTTTCGAGCTGTCAGAGTCTGAACGTTATTTCCCGATGCCTTTGGCGACGGTATCGACAAACGGACTGTATTCTCCAAGCAGTCCATTGATGCTTTTGCTGAGGGCTTCCAGTCGATCTTTGACTGCGGTTATTTCCGTGGGAAGCCCTCCCCCTCCGCTGGCAGCTTTTTTAATCAGGCCAATCGGGTTCTTTGAGGCGCCGGCGGTGGATTGAACGCTCTGCGTCAGTTCCTGTATGATCTTCGGGAGCTCTTTGAGGATTGCGTTCAGGTTGGCGATGTTCTGTTTGCCGCTGGTAACGACCTGCTCATTGAGGGTCTTTTTCTGCTCGGCATCGAGCTCGTTCGGTTTCAGCGTAGCCGCTACGGCACGAGCCTCGCGAAGGGATTCCTGGCTTGGGGCCTGAATATCGCGGTCTATGGCGTCCATCTGCTCTTTCGAGAGTTTGTCGATCTGCAGGTTATTCACCGCGGTCTCCATAGCTTTATAGAAACTGCTCACCCTCGAGATAGCGCCTTCGTCCCCATCTATGCTCTTAATCAGCACAATTTCACGGTCAGTGAGCGGCTTGAGCTCGGCAAGGGACTCGCGAGCCTTGGGTATACGAGCTTCAAGGTCACTGCGCAGGGCAGAGGCGTCAAGATCTCTCTCAAGAGCGGAGTAATATTCGCCCTGCTTGTTTGTGGCGGCAGTTATAACCTGGAATATCTTCGCCCTTTTGCCGGCGATGCTCTCGAGTTCTGCGGCTTCTTTAGTCTTTCCGGCTTTTTTGGCCTTGTTTTCGTGCACGACTTCATCTACCGCGCCAGCTCCCTGAAGGCCCCCCAGCGCGGAGGCAGCCGCGCTGGTACTCTGAGTGCCCGCATCTATGGCGGATTTGGCGGCGATTGCCAGGGCCACAAGGGCGGCAATCAACAACAACACAATGATCCCTGTATACAACTTACGCTTCAAAAAAATCACCTCCATAAATAAACCTCAACCGAATATCCCCAATCACAACGGAACAACAACAATTCGGCAATGCTGAAGATTTCTCTGAATCGGACATCCCTCCCTGTCTGTCAGGTAAATTGTATGGTCTGGTATTTTGAGAACGCAATGAATCGAACGGCCGCGCAACCCATGCTCCACGCCAGCGCGCGGATGAGGGCACGACCATTCAGCCGCCGTCTTTCACGGCGGTACAGCGGAGCGCAGGTTCTGTTTTAATTCGTTCAGGGAATTGAAAAAAATTGCCGCATGGCGCGGCGTTTTTTTTATAAAAGCCGAAGCCCGAAGCCCGAAGCCCGAAGCCCGAAGCCCGAAGCCCGAAGCCCGAAGCCCGAAGCCCGAAGCCCGAAG
>JAITPZ010000107.1 GCA_031289165.1 Synergistaceae bacterium | reverse complement strand
TAGTGGAAAAACTTATCCCATACCTCAAATATTTGCCGTCGCCCCCGGCTATGTCAATGGGACGTGGCAGCACTTGTTTCTTGGCTCGTCGAATTATAACCAAAAATACGGCACGGGGTGGTACATTGAGCTTGACGAGAACGATCTGCAGAAGCTGGACAGCATGAAGCTCGAAGTGGTCTTCGAGAACCAATAGAGGGGAGATGACGTTGTGGACCTGGATACGATAATGAAAAACATCGTCCTGAACGAGGACATACACGATCTGCTGACGGACGCCATTGCGGGGCGGCCGTTGAGGGAACATCCGTTCAGAAAGCTCGTGGAGTTTCAAATAAACGCTTACAAAGACGAGGGATTTTCCATTGAAGACAAAGGATTTCAGGTAGGCGAGCCGTGGAGCGGCGACCTGCAAAACGCGCGGGTTCTCTTTTTGAGTTCCAATCCGGCTATCGGCGTTTACGATAAATTTCCGCGCTACCACGCAAAAACGAGAACAATATCCTGGCCCGACGGAACGCAGTTATCCCTGCCGGATGTCGAAAAATTTTTCCGCGACCGTTTTCAGTGCGCGCCAATGAAGAACGGGCAGGTGCTTTATGTTGAACAGGTAGATGACGCCGGAAAAGACACAGGCCTGACGAAGGCTATTCCCTATTGGGGATGCGTCCGTAACACTATAGAGAAACTCGACCTCAAGACCGTACAGGCAAAAGCCACTTTTGCCACGATCGAGTTATATGTCAAAGCGTTGATGAGCCGCGCCGTCATCATGGAAATCGTGCCGTTTAAGTCCAACGGAGAAAACGGCGTGACGGAGGCTTTCTATACCTGCGCAAGGAACTTCACTCAACACCTGTTGCCCCACGCCACCGCTCCAGTCGTCATACTCATCGGACAAAAAGTCCGGCAGGCGTTCCTCGACTTTGCTATACCGGAACGGGAATGGGGCAAGGCTAAAGAGGCTTTTGACAACAAAGAAGCGTATCGATGGGACACGTTAGACCCGAAGAACCCCAAATGGGTCATCGTCGTGGATTTCGTACGTGGACACTTCGCGCTTGATGTCTCCGACAAGACACTTCAGGAGTTGCAACAGGCGATATAATTGAATCTGTTTTGAGAGACGCGGGGAAGCCTTCCGGCTCCCCGTTTTTTTATCCCCGAGAGTATCGGAGCAGGGGAGGCGACGAATCATTTGCGTTGCCTTTGTCATTAAGGATCAAAAACTGTAACTGCTCAGGACCTGACAGGAGGAAGTATTCAACCGACACGGAGTCAGTACCGGCTGATATGCTGCATCAGCGAGGAGCCGGGAAGGGCGGAACTGAGGAGTCAGAGGGTTTTCGACGTCTGTGTTTTGGGGGCCATGCCCTGCGCCGGGGCACAAAAATTCATACCGGAAAATTTCCGGCCGTGATGTCCGTGAGGTGTTCCAGGCGCCAGAGGGTCTCCGGGTCGCGCGGGGAAGCGGTAATTCCGATCAGGTCGATGCGCCAGGGGCCCTCCCAGCCGATCTCTCCCACGTAGGCGCGGCCGGTGGCGACGAGGGAGCGCAGTTTTTTCGGGCCGATGGAGTCGGAGGGAGACTGCATCTCCCCGATAGTTCGGTAGCGGACCTCGACGACGATCAGCTCGTTCTCTTTTTTGTCCAGGGCGACGATGTCCAGTTCGCCCAGCCGGCAGGAGAAATTGCGCGACAAAAGCTGCCAGCCCAGCTTTTCGACGTGGGCGGCCGCGAGGGCTTCCGCGCGCCGGCCCAGTTCGAGGTGGCGGGGCGTCACGCCTCCGTCCCCTTTTCCAGCCGGTATATCCAGGAGAGGATACGCGCCACAGCCTCGTAGAGTTCGACGGGAATTTCCTGCCCCAGCTCCAGCGACAGGAGCGCCGAGACCAGCGCCGCATCCTCGACGATCGGGACGTTCGCCGCCTGGGCGATCTCCACGATGCGGCGCGCGACGAAACCCTCGCCCTTCGCCGTGATGGCGGGGGCGTCGTCTTTCTGGTCGTATTTGACGGCCACGGCCTTATCGCGCTTCTGAGGGTCCTGTTTTTTCATCCCACAAGTTACCCGCGACCGCTGTCCTTACACCGTGATGTCCAGGCCTCTGCCGGCCAGAAGCTGTCGACGCAGGCCACCGGTGACGATCCGGGAGATGTTGATAAACTGCAGGGCCAGAGGAACCTCCTCCAGCTCCCTGCGAATGGCGTGACGTTTGTGCTTCAGCAGCTCGCAGGTCGCGGGCTGCTCCGCGCAGAGGCCGAGGTTGTACGAACGGCCGTCGCTTTCGACGTCGCCGCCGACCAGGCCCAGCCGGGTTCCCTCCACGGAAAAACCCATCTGCCAGTATCCTCTGTCGCCCTGTTCGTGGACGCGCCCCACGTAGACGCGCGCGACGATGTTCGGCATACCGTCGGGGACGGGCCAGAGGGGGGCGCTCAGAAGCGCGGGATTGACCTCATCCCGCGGCGCGCGCAACAGAAGGGAGTGCCCCTGCAGGAATTTCGAGATTTCTTCGTCCCCGTCCGCGCCTTCCCTGAGAGCGCGCAGAACGTCGACGGGGTTTTCTCCTCCGCGCGAGCGTTCCTTCAGCTGCCTGCGAATGCGCGCCCAGATGGCGTTCGCGGAGTCTCCGCTCAAAGCCGTGTACCAGGAGAGGATCTGAACATTGCCCGGGGTCATCGGCAGGTCGCGTCCCCAAAGCTCCAGCAGCGAGCCGAGCTGCTCCGCCCTCCCGCCCATCCGGCGCCACGCCTCGCGAATAGGGAGAAGCGCCTCGTCGGACAGGGGCATTCCGCGCGAGAGAAGGGCCGTCGCCAGTTCCCGGTCGGTGGCGGGCAACTTCGTCAGAAAGGACAGCTCTCCCTGCGAAAGGCGCAGCACGGGAATCCCGCCCGCGTCTGAGGTGTCCCACACGGCGCGAAAGTGCTCCCCCACGATCAGCTCCAGAGTGGCGCGCGCCGTAAGGGTTTGAGGCTGAGTGCCCTGCGCGGCGATTTTGACCATGTAGCTTCCGTCGTCGTTTTGGGACAGCACCTGTCCCTCCACCAGCGTTCCTGAGCGTATGCCGGGGTGCGTCTCGCCGACGCGGCCGGGGACTGCCCGCGCCGCGTCGGAACCGGCCTGGTTCTGGTTGATTTGGTTTTGAGCGACCTGATTCTGGCCGATCTGCACGTTGAGATTCGATATCTGCGCCATCGTCTATAACCTTTCGAAAGTCCTCTGCGTCAGTTTTGCACAAAACGCGACGCGATGCACGGGAGAAAGGCCGAGGGCCCGCACCGCCTCGCGATGCTCTTTCGTGGGATAACCCTTGTGCCTCGCGAATCCGTATTCGGGATAAAGCCGATCCAGAGCTATCATAACACGATCCCGCAGGACCTTGGCGACGACGGAGGCCGCGGAGACCGACGGCACCAGAGAGTCCGCCGCAACGAGGGGAATCTGTTCGATCGAAAGATCGGGGATTTCGAACAATCCATCGACCACCACGAGGTCGACGAGCAGAGGCAGCCTGCGGACGCCGCGCCCCATCGCGCGAAGGGACGCGACGGCAATGTTGAATTTCGCGATCTCGTTCAGGCTCCCGGCCTGAGCCCTCCAGGCGACGCCCAGCCCGTTCATCGCGAAAAAAAGAGCCTCCCGTTTTTGGGGAGTCAGCTTTTTGGAGTCCCCGAGCCCCAGAGCCAGCAGGGTCTCTTCCTGTTCGCGGGTCAGCACGACGGCGGCGGCCACGACCGGACCGGCCAGAGGGCCGCGCCCCGCCTCGTCCGTGCCGGCGACGACGCCCCTGAAACTCCGGAGGTAGTTCAGCTTTTCCGATTCCGGTTTTTCTGATTTCAATTTTCCCGTTTTCAATTTTTTCAGGGGCTCCACAGCGCTTCTCCCGGAAGTTCCAAAGTCATCGCGCCCAGCTTGCCGGCGGCGAAGGAGTCCACCAGACGACGCCCGGCAAGCTCCATGTTCACGTTTCCGCCCGCGACAAGGCATCCGAGGCGCCGGCCCAGTCGTTCGAGCGTCAGTTCGGAGGGCTCATCGGGCTCGTCCAGCTCCCATTTGGCCGCGACGACGCTCCACAGGCCCCGATCCTTCAAAAATCGGATCAGCTCGAGCGCCGCGGGCTCGTAGCCCCCGATGACCCCGGCTTTGGCGCAGCCCAGCCATGAAAGGACGCGATGCACGCCCGGCTCCGAGTGCGGGTCCAGAATGCCGGGGGAGTCCACGACCAGAAACCCCAGGCCCCTGTACCAGTTCACCTCGCGCGTTATGCCGGGGATGCCGCCCACCTTCGCGCGCGACTTCCCGACGAGCATGTTCAGAAACATGGATTTTCCGACGTTGGGGATACCGACCACCGCCAGACGAAGCTCGCGATGTTCGGGTCTGCGGCGGGACAAAGATCTGCGAAGGGGTTCCAGGTCGTCCCGACGCAGGTCGAAGGCCCATACGTCCTTCTGCTCCGCGGCAAATTTCTCCATCCAGACGCGGGTATGCCCGGGCGACGCCAGGTCCTTTTTCGCGAGCACGAGTCCGACGGGCTTCAGGCGGCCCATCGCGTCGATCAGGGGAGAGGAGGTGGAAAAAGGCGCGCGAGCGTCGCGCACCTCGATGATCAGGTCCAGTTTTTCCGCCAGTTCGTTGAGCTTGCGCCCTCCCCTGGCCATATGGCCGGGGTACCAAACGGTTCTGCCCAAGGCTGGCTAGCGGGGAAAGCCGATACGCATCAGGGGCCAGTAGCGGAAGAAGGCGGGGCCGTGGATGTCCTTCATGGGAACGTAACCCCAGAAGCGCCCATCCTGGGAGTTGGGGCGATTGTCCCCCAGGGCGAAGTACATGTCTCCGGGTACGACAAAGGGGACGACGGGATAGAATTTACTGGACCGCATCGTGTAGTGGTCTTTGTTTTTCACGTAGGGCTCGTCGACGGCGGCGCCGTTGACGTACACGACCCCGTCCCTGATGTCCACCGTATCGCCGGGAACGGCTATGATACGCTTGATGAAGTCGCGGGAACGGTCTTCAGGATATTTAAAAACGTAAACGCTGCCGCGCGAAGGCGTTGTAAACCAGTTCCAGAACTTGGCGACCAGCACCCTGTCGCCCACTTCGAGCGTAGGCAGCATGGATCCGCTCGGGATCCAGAAGGCCTGCACGATAAAGGTTCGTATGATCACGGCCAGCCCGATGGCCCAGACGATAGTTTCGAGTGTTTCTCTCCACCAGGGCTTTACCACTTCCGTTGCCAAAATAAAAAGCCTCCGTTCCAAACGCTCACCGAATGTATCTCGTTATCTTACCACATAAGCCGACAGGCGATCCCGCATTTTTTCCACGCCGCTGCCGGCGCCTTCTCTGATGACGGTGAAATTGGAGGGAAGGCGCATCCCCACCTCGCCCGGGTCGATCAGGAAGGCGGGGGTTCCCGGACGCATGGAATTCACGAGCCCCGCCGCCGGGTAGACGACCAGAGACGTCCCGATGACGGCGAAGATGTCGGCCTCCCGGACCAGTCGGTCCGCCATTTCGATCAGGGGAACGGCCTCGCCGAACCAGACGATGTGAGGGCGAAGCGGGACTCCCCTATCGTCCGTCTGTTCCGGAGTCAGGTCTCCATAGCCGATGTCGATGACCGTCGCGCCGTCCACGCTGCGAATCTTCGTCAGCTCCCCGTGCAGATGCACGATATTCGTGCTGCCCGCCCGTTCGTGAAGGTCGTCCACGTTCTGCGTGACGATCTGCACGTCGAAGTCCCTTTCCAGCTCCGCCAGAACGACGTGCCCCCGGTTGGGGCTCACCGTCGCGAGCTGACGCCTGCGCTGATTGTAGAACTCGATCACCAGCTTCGGGTTTCTGTGCCATCCCTCAATGCTTGCGACCTCCATCACGTCATGCTCCTCCCACAGGCCATCGCTGTCGCGAAACGTCCTGAGGCCGCTTTCCGCGCTCATGCCCGCCCCGGTCAGAACCACAAGTTTTTTCTTCATTTCGACTCCCCCACGCGATATTATTCAGACACTCATCCGGCATTATTATACGGATGTTTTCCCGAAACGCGGGGGCGTAAAATCTAACGGAGAAATTTTATATTTATTCTTGCGAATTTGTAAATTATCGAAGTATATTATTGGCAGAATCCGGAAAAGGTGTGATGCGTATGCGCAGGCAGAGAAAAAGGAGCGGAAGGGGTGGAATCCTTCTGAAGGCAGCGGGCGTCGTGCTGGCCCTGATTGTCGTTGGGGCGGTCATCCTGTCCATCGTCGACATCGCGGGGGACACGGTGGCGGAGTTCGCGGGAAAAGCGATCAGAGAACAGACGGGAATGCGGCTGTCCGTCCGGGAGGTTCACGGCAACCCCATCAGGGGGTACACCTTCAGCGACGTCGCGCTCGCCTCCGACCGGGAAGAGCGATTGTTCTCGGCTAAATCCCTCGGGGTTGGCGTCAACTTCATGTCGCTGCCCGGAGGTTCTCCGCGGCTTTCCATCCTGACGATCGGCGGGGTGGATATGGATCTCGACAGGTTCGTCACGGAGTTCAACAAAATCAAATTTCCGGAGTCCGGAGGGGGCGGTGAGGTCCCGATAGACCGCATCAGCCTGAGAGAGAGCCGTTTCACCTCGAAATGGGGACAGATCGTCGTCGACGACATCGGCGCCCGTCTCAGGGGCGCGCAGATGGACGTCACCCTCGCTGGAGCGGTCAACGGAGTCCCCGTGAAGGGGGCCTTCGACCTCGATATGCAGGGGGGCAGCTTCAGCGTCAACAAAGCGGACATTGGCGTCGGAAGGGGCAGGCTGATCTCCTCCGGTTACGTCCGCCCCGCCGGGGAGACGGAGACCGACTCCATAGACTTCCAGGGAAGCCTCAGGGGAATCGACCTCGCGGAAATAACGGCTTTCTGGCCCGAATCTCTGGCTTCTCCGGACTACAGCGGAACCGCGGACGTCGATTTTTCGATCGAAGGCTCGTCCGATAATCTGCTGATTTCGGCCGCTCCCGCCTACAGGGGGACGAAGGTCGGCGGCTATCCGCTCGAAAGCCTGTCCGCCAACCTGAAATATGCCGACATGCGCCTCACCGTGAGCGACCTGAAGGCGACCTCGCTGGGCGTCCCCATCGACGGCAGCATCGCCGTGGCCATGAAGACGGGCTCTGTTCCCTCCATCATGGTCAAACTGGACGGCGGTAACGCGCCCCTGAGCGAACTGGCCCGGCTCTACCCGGGACTGGGCCGGGTCGGAGGGAAGGTCGAGCGGTTCGCGGCCAACATTCAGGGGCCAACCAACGAGCTGTCCGGCACGATCGAGCTCTCGGCCCCCGACATCGTCCTGATGGGCCGGCGCGTCACGGGACTGGCCGCGCAGGTCAAGCTGGCCAAAAGCAGCACCGCCACGGTCAACGGCAAATTCGTCCTGGAGGGCGCACAGGGTTATCTGCAGGGGACCGTGACGCAGATTCTGACGGGCGCCGGCCTGAACCTGACCCTGAAGCTGCTGAACCTCGACGTCAAAAAGGTGGAGGACCTCATCCCGGACGGAAAGCGGTACGCCCTTTCGGGCGCCGTCACCGCCGACCTGGCGATAAAGGGCAGGGCCACCTCGCCCGCCGTCAGCGGCACGATAGGCAGCCCGAAGTTCTCCGCCGCGGGCTACACGCTGGACAACCCCTCCGTCACCTTCGTCTGGGATAAGGACGTTCTGACGCTCACCAACAGCGGCGGCGCCTGGAGCGGCCTTCCCATCACAATGAAGGGGTCCGTCGGCCCCCTGTCCTCGAAAACGCCGCCGATCGACATGACGGCGCAGATTGCCTTTAAGCCGGACAACCTGAAGCAGTTCGTGCCCGATGTCGCGAGCTACAAACTGCAGGGCGACATCAACGCGGGCGTGAAGATCACGGGAAAACTGCCGTCGCCGAAGATCGACCTGGTGGCGTCCTCTCCGTCGCTCTCGGCCTTCGGCACGGTCAGCGCGAAAAACATCGAGGTCACCACCGCCGTCGCCGGGGACTTGAGCAAACTCGAAAAAATCGACGTGAACCTGAAGGCCGGCAGCGTCGCGGCGGTCGGCGCGGGGCTGCAGAACCTCGTTGCGACAATCCGAAAGGACGGCCCTCAGATCAGACTCGAAAATGTCTCCGCGAAGAGCGGCGAGGGCTCGATCACGGGCGGAGGAACGATCACGTCCGGAGCGGGCGGCGCGATGAACCTGAATCTGGCGTTCGACGTCGCCCGGCTGGACCTGGCGCCTCTGGCGAAGAGCGGGGGCCTCGGCGTCGCGCTTTCGGGCCTTGTCTCCGGAAAGGTCGGCGTGACGGGCGCTTCGTCCAACCCGTCGATCTCCCTTACGGCGCAGTCGCCGAACATCGCCGTCGAGGGTCTGAGCGTGACGGACCTCGCAGCCGACGTCTCGGGCAACGCGAACGCTCTGAAGATCAACGGATTCAGGGCGAACGCGGGCGGCGCGCCCCTTTCCGCGACGGGCAGCGTCATCCTGAGCGATCCGTTCAGGGCGGACCTCGACCTCGCGGGCGACGGTCTCGACCTCGCGGCTCTGACGGCGGGCCTTCCCGGTATGAAGGGGCAGTTCTCGGGTAAAGCCGACCTGAAGTTCAACGTGAAATCGACGGCGCAGGGCAACAGCGGGACGGGGAGCATCCGTTCGGCGTCCGTCACGGCGTTCGGCCTGAAGCTCTCCGGGGTCAGCCTTCCGCTGGCTCTGTCCGGCAGTGTTTTCAGGTCGGCGAACGGAACCCTCGACTTCTACGGCGGCAAGGTCACGAACAGCCTGACCTTCGACATGAGTTCCATGAAGTTCAGCGACTCGCTGACCGCGAACGGGTTCGACGTCAACGCGGCGGCGCAGGACGCGTCAGGTGGGCTCGGCGGTAAAATTGCGGGCCGGGGAAACCTCTCCATGAAGATCGACGGCAGCGCGGCCAAAGACCTGACGTATTCCGGCAGCGGTCAGTTCACGATGGGGGAGGGCGGCATCACCGGCTTCTCCGGCCTCGACCCGCTGACCAAACTTTACGGCTCGAACGGAATCCGTTACACGAAGGTGACGGCCCCTCTGCGCCTTGAGACGAACCGCCTCGTCATCGGAAAGGGAGCGTCCGCCGTTCCTCCGGCGAACGACCCCATATACAAATCCGCATCGCTGGCAGAGGACGGATCGTTCACGTTCGACAAAAAGCTCTACTTCGTGGCCGACATGAACGTCAACTTCCAGCTCGTCAACGCTCTGAGCGGCGGCGCGATCGGCGGCGCCGAGGCACTGGTGAAGGGCGGCAGCGTTCAGGATATCCTCAGGGGCAAAAACCTGGAGTCCGCTCTGAAGGGCGCGCTTGGCGGCGCGAAGGAATCCTCGAAGAACGCGGATTTCCGCGACGTCACGGCCAAAATCACCGGAACCGCCGGGAAGCCGTCGGTCGCGCTCGTGAAGGTCGGCCCCTCGACTCAGACCCAGGGCCAGGGCAACGCGGGGGAAACAACCGCCCCTGCCGCCCCTGCCGCGACCCCCTCAAAGCCCGCGAAGCCGGAGGAGGTCATCAAAGAAAAAATCATGGACGCGATCGCGCCCCGAAACAATCAGCCGGAGACTCCGAGCCGGGAGACTCAGTCTCAGCCCGATCAAAAGCAGCAACAGCAGGAACAGCTGGAGAAGCAGATTCGCAAAGGTATTGACAGTATCTTCAGAAAGAAGTAGTTTAGGCCCGGGAAAAGAAGCGGTTCCTGCCAGTTCATACTAAAATTCTGAAATCCGGGGCCTGAATTGAAATGACTGAAACCGATGCTGGCCGCCATGGGGCGGACGAAGCGGAAGATTTGCGAACATCGACACGCGGGGGGATTGCGGGCATGGAATCCAGGAACACAAAACAGCGTCTGGATGAACTTTATGATCTTTTGAAGGCGAAATACATTACGGAAAGCGAGTTTCGCATTGCACGCGCCAACATCTTCCGGGAGGGCGGCATCGACATCTCGTCCCATCAGGACGGCGAGAATGAGGAAGAAGAGGTGTACTTCGACGAACCCGAACCGCGAGGACGAGGTTGCGGGTGTTTTCTGGCCGTGGTGTTTCTCCTTGTCTCCATCGTGATCGGCACAATTGCCGCCGTGCCCGAATGGCCCGACAACCTTGGGGGGCAGCACGCGCGCACGGCGCGAGCGGAGATGCTGCGGCTCTGGAACGCGATGTTCCCTCCCGACGAGGGATCGATCCCCGATCCGCTGCTGCGGGACGAAGGCGAGGCGCCGGCGGTTATGACACCGACAGGCATGGCGGAGACGGATGGAACGATATCGGCGGATGCCCGAAAGAGCGAGTCGCCGGCGTTGGTTGGCGCTTCTGCCGCGGTTACGGTTCCTGAGACGCCCGTCGTCCCGGAGAGAACCGCGCCCGTGAGAAGCGACGCGGAAACGGCATCGAACGACGTCGTTTCGTCCGAACCGGGCAGAGTGGAGCTTCCGGTTGTTCCGGAAACGCCGAACCCCGTGTCTCCGGAGGAACATGGTCTGCCGCCCTCGCCGGAAATCGGCCCTGCCGTTTTGTCCGGCGGACTCATCACCCGGGAAGAACCGGAGGTGACCGTCGTGGAGATTCCTCCCGCGTTTCCCGCCGGCAACTCGGGGGATACACGGGAGCAACCCGCCGGTATCGCTCGTGGTTTTGTCTCCGGTAATTCGGCGAGGGTTCGCTCGGCTCCCGATACGTCGGACACGGGCAACGTCCTCGGATGGGGCCGAAAGGGAGATCGTTTCATCGTCCTGGAACAGGGTGCGGACAGGAGCGGAGGCGTATGGTATCGCGTTCGCTTCGAGGAAAGCACCAAAGAGGGCTGGATCAGCGGCGCCCTGGTGCGCGTGGAAAGGTAGCGCGCGGTTTCCCCATGCCCCGTTCGGCGGCAGCAGGCGATAACCTGGCTTCAGGCCTTTGATTTCAATTTTGCATGATGACCCTCCGCTTCCCTGCGGGGGGTTTTTAATTTGGACACCGTCCGTGATTCATAATCGTTAATACCAGGGAGTGAATCTGCTTTATATCCTTAAGTCACTTTTCGTTTCCTTGTCCCGGAAAGTAATCTATGCTGATGCTGTTTGTCAGAACGAGAGACGAGAGGAAGATGCGACTGTGAAAAATTTGATTGCGGGTATACTGCTGGCGATACTGACGTGCGGGGCGATGTTCGAGTGGGCCTTCTCAGCAAATCCGGCGAGGGGCGTCGGCGATACGGGACCTCTCGGGCTGGCGCTCATGATTGCCGTTACGTGGTGCCTGGTCGTCGGAGCGCTGTGCCTGCGGCAAAAGTGACTGTCTCGTCCGCAGAAAACAAAAATTTGCGGGATCACAGGATAGCGATTTCGTTGAGAGGTTCGTTTTTCTTTGCCCGAAGGCAGAACAGGAACGCTCCCCGGGGGGTAGCCAGAACCCGCCGCAAATGTCCTTGTTGGCCATGCCGAGGCCCCATGCGATGGCCGACATGACCACCCTCCTCAATCCTGCTGAAGCGACGCGGGAATCATGTACAATTATTGGGCAGTATACGGAATTGATGGAGACGAGGCGCGGGTGACTGTGGCGACGCCGGGGTATGCGGACGGGGGATGGAAGAGTGAATACAGCCGTACTGATTGCCGTGGGAGATGAGCTTTTAAGTGGAATTCGGCGCGAGGGGAATTGCGCCTCGCTGGCGTGGCGTCTGCATGACGCCGGGTGGCGACTGATGCGCATGGAGGTGATTCCTGACGAACGGCCCGCCATCGTCGACGCGCTGTCCCGCTGGGTGGGAAAGGTCGATCTGTTGGTTTTGTCGGGCGGCCTGGGGCCCACGCACGACGATAAAACGCGCGTGGCTTTGACGGAATACCTGTGCTGCGGCCTCGCGGCCAATAATGTCCTGTACGACCGGGTGCTGTCGCGTTACGACGAGGCGACGCGGGAGCGGCTGGATCGTTCCCGCTCCGTGCAGGCGGCCATTCCCCGATACGCCTGTGGGGTATATAACCCCGCGGGTTCGGCGCTCGGAAGTTAGTTCGAGAATGAGGGGACGAAGGTCTGGAGTTTCCCCGGAGTCCCCTTCGAATTCGAGGCGATGACGGTTCAGGAGCTGCTGCCTCTTTTATCTCCGACCCGCGGCTCTCCGGCCCGCGGATGGGAATCCGTCGGGATCATCGGAGTTCCGGAGAGCCTGGTGGCCGAGCGGGTTCGGGAGATCATCGCGGACGAGCGCCTGCATATCTCGATCCTTCCCTCCTTTGGGCTTGTCGAGTTCGTGATTCGCGGGGAGCCCGAACGCGTCGAGACGGCGGCGCGCACGGTACGCGAGCGCTTTGCGGCGGACGCGCTGCCGCGGGGCTGTGTCACGCTGCCTCAGGCCATCCTGAAAACGGGAAGCGAAAAGGAGCTGACGGTATCCTGCGCGGAGTCCTGCACCGGAGGCCTTGTGGGGTCGGCCATGACGGAGGTTTCCGGAAGCTCCGCCGTGTTTATGGGCAGCGCCGTGGTCTACGACAACGAGGCCAAGAAAAGAGTGCTGGGCGTTTCTTCCTCCATTCTGGAGCGGAACGGAGCGGTCAGCGCGGAATGCGCCGGAGAAATGGCCGTGAGCGCGCTTGAACTCTATGGAACGTCCGTCGCGATTGCGGTTACCGGCATCGCCGGGCCTGATGGAGGCAGTGCGGAAAAACCCGTCGGCACGGTCTGGTTTGCTCTGGCGTCGCGAATCGGCGAAAAAACGGAGTGCCGGTCTTTTCTGCGCAGCCTGAACGGAGGACGTGAGCTTATCCGTGAACGTGCCGTACGTATCGCGCTTTCCGCAATATGGCGACGAATGTGCGAGTTGTAAGTCGTAATTTCTTGACTTCTTCATATCTCTGACGGATACTTTTTCACCGGCGGAAGAGCGGGGACATACAAAAACGTGATCGTGGGTTCGTTATATCCATACAGGAAAGATACCCGTTTGAATCGGGCAGGGGATGACGCCCCGGGAGAGGAGTGAGTTTTCCCGTTGGCCAAAAAAAGAACGCCGCAAAACCGGGAAGAAATGTTGGAACAGACGATCGAGGACATTCGTGGCAAATTTGGCGATGGCTCCATTATGCGTCTTGGAGAAACCGTCAAAAGCACCGTCGAAGTGATTCCGTCCGGCATTTTTCCGCTGGACGTGGCACTGGGTATTGGCGGTTTCCCGAAGGGCCGCATTGTCGAGATATTCGGTCCGGAAGGTTCGGGAAAAACGACGGTCGCCCTGTACGCCATCGCCGAGGCTCAGAAGGCGGGAGGCACGGCCGCGTTCATCGACGCCGAGCACGCGCTCGACCCCCGCCTGGCCGCCACGCTGGGGGTGAATATAGAGGCGCTGTATCTGGCCCAGCCCGACAGCGGCGAACAGGCTCTGTACGTGCTGGACGCGCTGGTGCGCAGCGGAGCGGTGGAAGTTGTGGTCGTCGACTCCGTGGCGGCGCTGACGCCTCAGGCGGAAATCGACGGCAGGATCGGTGAAAGCCAGATGGGACTGCACGCGCGTCTGATGTCGTACGCGTTGCGCCGCCTGACCTCCATCGTGTCGAAGACCAACTGCTGCGTCATTTTCATCAACCAGCTCCGCGCACTGATATCCACGGGGTATAACTCAGGGGGACCGACCGAGACGACCACGGGCGGACGAGCGCTGAAATTCTACTCTTCCGTGCGCCTGGAGGTGCGGCGGGGGAAGAAAATTGACAAAGGCGACGTGACGATTGGGCACGAACTTTATATGAAGGTTGTTAAAAATAAGCAGGCTCCTCCTTTTCGGACGGCTCACACCAGTCTGATTTACGGAAAGGGGATTCCGAGAGGCGTCTCCGTCGTGGACATGGCGGTGGACTACGAGGTCATCAGGAAAAAGGGATCCTGGCTGGCCTATAAGGGAGAAACCCTCGCGCAGGGGAAGGAAGCGGTTGCTCAGCTGCTCGAAAAAAATTTGGAGCTGCAGCAGGAAATTGTGGCGGAGATCATGGCCCTCGTGAGCAAAGGGATTGCCTTTATTGGGCCTTCTGCCGAACCTGATGGAGAAAAGCAGGAAGCGAACGTGCCGGGCCCTCTCGATGTGGCGGGGAATGAAATAGAAGAGGAGATTTTGGATCTCTCGGACGATGATAAATGAGGAATTGGCTCCGCTTATCATCGATCGGCAGGATTTTTTGTAAAAAATTCGTTTTGGGGCTTTACAAATGAATTGAGCTGAGGTAATATATTCCCTGCTCCTCGCTGACGGGGTTGGAAGATAACTCTGATAAGAAGGAGAAATCCTTGGAAAAACTATTATTTATGTGTAGAGATTCTGAGGGATGAACCTTGACAAATTTACAGGCGAGTCAAAAGAGGGAAAGGCAGTAAGAGGAATATTCGAAGCGAAGCGGAGTTTCGAGCGGGGGGATGAAGAGTCCTGACGCGAGGGGCGGGGTTTCGGAGGGATATTTTGTTTTTCTGGCGCGAGAGCGCGAGGGGGACGAAGAAAATGTAATG
>JAITPZ010000100.1 GCA_031289165.1 Synergistaceae bacterium | reverse complement strand
GCCGCGTTTTTTTCCAGATTGGCGTAATGCTGATAGGCGTTCAGATCGAGTTCGCCGGCGGCCAGAAATTCGTTGGGGTTGGCGGGCGTGATGTACACGATTTCGATTTTGATGTTCTCTCCCGCCGCGTCGAGGTTCTTCTGGACGGCGTTCCACACTCGGGGCTCGTCGCTGGTCGTTCCCACTTTGACGACGATGGGCGCGGCGAACACGACGCCGCCCAACACGAGGCTCGCGGCGAGCGTGAGGACAAGGAAACGGATGATATGGCGCAAAGATTTCGTTTTTCGGTTCATGATATGTTCCTCCTGAATATAGATTAGTTTAGTGAGTCATTTTTCGGGCTGCGATGTTTCCCAGCCCCTGGAGCGCGTTTACAATAAGCAGAAGAATCAGGACGGTCACGATCGTGATGTCCGTCATGTAGCGGGCGTAACCATACCGTATGGCGAAGCTGCCGATTCCCCCTCCGCCGACGGCCCCGGCCATGGCCGAAAGCCCGATCAGGCTGATGAAGCTGATGACCAGCGCCCGGACGATACCGGGCAGGGCCTCCCGGATGAGGATGTGGACGATGATGTAGGGTTTTGAAATTCCCATGGCCCTGGCCGCCTCGATGACCCCTTTGTCCACCTCGTACAGGGCCTGTTCCACAACCCGCGAGATGAAGGGCACGATCCCGACCACCAGAGGCGGAACCGCTCCCCTCAGCCCTATGGAGGTTCCGGCGACCAGCCGGGTAAAGGGCACCATAAAAGCGATGAGGATCACGAAGGGTATGGAGCGAAACGCGTTGATCACCTTGCTCACGACGCTGTTGCCCCATTTGTTTTCGTACAGGCCGCCCTGCGCCGTAACGACGAGGACAATCCCCGTCAACAGACCGAAAAACAGGCTGAACGACCCCGAAATTCCGACCATGACAAAAGTCTCTTTCAGAGATTTTATTAAGTCGCTCTGCAATTCGACCACGTTTGGAAAATATTCAAAAAAAATTTCGTTCAAATAAGATCCTTCCCCTCTGAAAAGTTTCCTCTGTCTTCATTTTCGTTGGAATATTCCCGTAAAATATTCACGCGGACGTCCTCCGAGCGCAGGTAGTCGAGCGCCGCCTCCACCTGCGCCCGGTCGCCGGTCGCGACGATAAACAGGCTCCCTATGGGAGAGGACTGGATGATCTCGATGTTGCCGTAAATGATGCTGATTTCGACGTCAAATTTTTTGACAAGATAAGCGATATAGGCGTTATTCGCTTTTTCCCCCCGAAAAAGCAGATGAACGATCAGCCCCCATCCCCGAATGATTTTGCCGACGTCGATGTTGTCCAGGATGTAATGGATGTTGTCGAGCCTGAAGAGCCCGGACACCATTTTTTTTGTGATCCCGGAAACGGGATTGGAAAAGACGTCCCACAGAACGCCCTGTTCCGCCACCTCTCCGTCGTCCAGCACCGCCACCCTGTTGCAGATTTTTTTGACCACGTCCATTTCGTGGCTGATCAGCACGATGGTCAGTCCAAACCGCGTGTTGAGTTCCTTCAGAAGGCTCAGTATGGAGTCCGTCGTCTGAGGATCCAGAGCGGACGTCGCCTCGTCGCTGAGCAGAATATCCGGTTCGGTGACCAGAGCTCTGGCAATGGCGACCCGCTGCTTCTGTCCGCCGCTGAGCTGGGACGGATAGTTCCACGCCTTGTCCGTCAGCCCCACGATTTCCAGCATATCGCCGACTTTCCGGCCGATCTCCGCTCTGCTTTTTTTCAGGTAGCGCAGCGGAAAGGCGATGTTTTCGTATACGGTTTTCGATTTCAGGAGGTTGAACTGCTGAAAAATCATGCCGATCTTCTGGCGGATTTTCATCAGCTCCCTCTCGGGCAGAGCGGCGATGTTGTTCCCCGATACGTACACCTCCCCGCTGTCCGGCCTCTCCAGCATATTGATGCTTCTCACCAGCGTGCTCTTTCCCGCGCCGCTCACTCCGATGATCCCGAATATGTCCCCCGCGTCCACGCTTATGGACACGTTTTTGAGGGCCTCCACCACATTCGTTTTCATGCGGAATGTCCTGCACAGGTTTTTTAACTCAAGAATGTGGCCCGATCCGTCCATGGACATCCCCTCCGGAATGGCGTAAAAATTTACGTAAAAAAATGGAAGCCCCGTTCGAGCTTCCAGAATAACCTCGCTTATTCGATGAAGATTTGCGGAATGCCGTCAAAACGAAAAAGCATTCGGCGCGCGACATCGAAAGGCGCAGGCATCCTGGAGCCGCGTCATCGTCATTCGCACACCCTTACACGCAAAATCGAATCCCGCCCTCGCCTTCAACCTTCTCACTCTCCTTTTAATATAATATATATCTGTTTAATAAGAATTAACGATAAAAAACACTATAACACGATCCCGGAGAATGTCAAGAAATAACGGAGATAATCATTCTGCTTACTTATACCGGTTTTTGATTCTACTGCTCCTTATATCTCACGCCCGTGTCCGAAGATTTTTCCCGTTCCAGATTGGTCAGCATGTCGTTCATGCTGCGGTCGATGTGTGCCCGCATGAGCGCGCGTGCGCCCTCGACGTCGTTCCGGAGCATGTGTTCAAGGAGATTTTTGTGTTCTCTGAAAGATTTTTTCGCGTAGTTATCGAGGGTCTCCATGTAGTGTATGGACAGACCGTTCCACATGACCGACAACATGTTTTTCATGCGTTCGTTGTCCGAGGCGGTCCAGATGGCAACGTGAAAAGCCTGGTTCATGTCGCCGTATTCCTCCCATCGATGATCCTCGATGATTTTCTCCGATTGTTCGACGATACGCACGATCTCGACAAAAGCCCCGGGGCCGAGAATTTTGCCCCTGTGGCAGCAAAGAGCGGCGGCCTCGCTTTCGAGAGCGCCGCGAATCTGAAAATGTTCACGCACCGTACAGGGCGTAACGCCCAGGACCACGGCGCCGCGATTGAGGGCGAGACGAATCAGCCCTTCGTTTTCCAGCATCTGAAACGCCTCGCGTACGGGGGTTTTTGAGATTCCCAATCGGTGGGAAATGGAATCTAAAGTGATTTGCTCGTCCTCGACCAATTCTCTGCTGATAATCGCTTTGCGCAGCGCGGAGGCGACGCGCTCTCTGGCTGAAAGCAGTTTTATCGGTCGCAGATTCAGTTCCGTTCGACCCTTTTCCATTCCATCATGCCTCCGCATCAAACCGCTGCGTAGTAGGCGCGTATGGCGTCAAAAAGCGCCTCCCAAGCGCCGGACAGGAACGCATTTTTAATCGGCGCGAGACGTCTGTGGCGGTCCGCTTCGGAATTCTCGTTCAAAACCGCCGCAAGAAATTTTTTCAACATCCTCCTGTACAACAGGATCAGAAAACGATCCCCCGTCCGTTCGAAAACCATGGCGTGAAAGCATTCTTCATCAGAAGGCGTCAAAAGCGAGTGGCGCTCCAGGTATTGCCCAAGGCTCGCTCTGGCATCCGCGTCGTTCCAGATCCGCCGCGCAGCTTCGATCTCCAGGCAAGCCAGTACGTCGAGTCTCGACGCGCGCAGCTCCCTGTCGAAGCCCAGTACAATAATGCGCCGGTTGTCCAGGCGCTCGACAAGACCTTCACTTTCCAAACAAGACAACGCCTCGCGTATGGGCATGCGCGACACTCCTGCCCGTTCGGCGATCCATTCCTGCGAAAGCTCCGTTTTGTCCGGAATTCGTCCGGAAATAATCTCCTCCCGCAACATGTCCGTAACGAACTCGCCCGAGGTTCGATTATCAAGCTTCAAGAAAATTCCCCCGCTCTAAGTTCTTTCAGTTCCTTACTAACCGAAAGAGTTTATCGAGCGCTCGAAACCTTGTCAAGTAGGGTCTCTTTTTCTATTGACAAAGATGTGGAAATGTGCTATTTTCATAACTCATTATGGATACATTATTTTTAATTAAATATCAATGACATCTTTCACTTGATGGTGAGGAGGCTGTTTTTATGGACAAAACGCAGCAGGTTCAGTCGATGACTGAAACGCTCTCGAAGTTCATTGCGTACTTCGGTAAGGTGCTGCCGGACGACATTCGGCAAAAGCTGGAAGAGCTCAGGAAAATTGAAACCACTCCGATGGCGGCTCTGATTTACGATACGATGTTCAAAAATCAGGAATTGGCCGCGAAACTCAACCGCCCCAGTTGTCAGGACACGGGTGTCATTCAATTCTTTGCCCGTGTGGGCACGCGTTTCCCTTTGATCGACGATCTCTCCGAAATCTTTCGCAACTCCGTTCTGGATGCCACGAAGCACGCTCCGCTGCGCCATAATTCGGTGGAGACCTTTGACGAATACAATACCGGTTTGAACGTGGGATACCGTACTCCCAGCATCGACTGGGAGATCGTGCCCAAAAGCGACAAACTGGACGTGGATATTTATATGGCCGGGGGCGGATGCACGCTGCCGGGCAGAGCCATGGTGCTGATGCCGGGGGCGGGTTACGAAGGCGTCGCGGACTTCGTTCTGGACGTGATGACTTCTTACGGTCCAAATGCCTGCCCGCCGCTTCTGGTTGGGGTCGGAGTCGCCACCTCCGTGGAGACGGCCGCCATACTTTCCAAACGCGCTTTGATGCGCCCGTTGGGCTCTCACAATCCTAACGAAAAGGCCGCTCTGATGGAACGTGAGCTGACGAAAGCCATCGACGCCATCGGCCTGGGACCTCAGGGCCTCAAAGGCGAGAGGTCCGTCATGGGCGTACATATTGAAAACGCGGCTCGTCATCCCTCCACCATCGGCGTGGCGGTCAATACCGGCTGCTGGTCCCATCGCCGCGGCAACATCGCGTTCGGGCCGGATCTTACCTATACCATCGTTTCTCATAAGGAGGCGGTACTGTGAAGAAAATACTGAACACCCCGGTTTCCGACTCAGATCTGCAGGATATTCGCATTGGCGATGTCATTTATCTGAATGGGCACATCGTAACCTGTCGCGACGTGGCCCACAGGCGTCTTATTGAATACGGCAGAGAGTTGCCGGTGGACGTCCGGGGTGGAGCGATTTTTCACGCAGGTCCCATCGTTCGCAAGCTTGAAGACGGAAAATATGAGATGGTCTCCATCGGTCCAACTACCAGCATGAGGATGGAAAAGTTCGAAAAGGAATTTATCCGGGAAACCGGCGTGAAGGTGATTGTGGGCAAAGGAGGGATGGCCTCTAAAACTGTCGAAGGTTGCAGGGAATATAAGGCTATTCACTGCGTCTTTCCGGCGGGGTGCGCCGTGCTGGCGGCCACGGAGGTCGAGGAAATCGAGCGGGTGGAGTGGACGGACCTGGGGATGCCCGAGGCGCTGTGGTTGAGTCGTATTAAGGAATTCGGCCCCCTCATCGTCTCTATCGACGTACATGGCGGCAACCTTTTCGAGCAGAACAAAATCGACTTCAACAAACGCAGAGAAGAGGAATTCACAAAAATTTGCGAGCATATTCGATTCATCAAATAAAATAGCAGTATGTCCCGCCTGAGCAAAATTCACAAAAAATACACGAAATAGAAAGGAAGAGATCTCATGAAGAAGAAGTTGTTTTCCGTAATGTCGGTCGCAGTTTTGCTGTTCTCCGTCGCGTCGCAGGCGAGCGCCGCGTCCTTGTCCCTCAACCACGTTGGCGCCACGGATCATCCTTATCAGGAGGGTTCTCTTCGTTTTGCCGAACTCGTGAAAGAGTATACGGGTGGTTCTCTCACCGTGGACGTCTTTCCGGCTTCTCAGATCGCCTCCGGAGCGAAATCCATCGAATTTGTCCAGATGGGTACACTGGACATTGCCCTTGAGTCCACCATGGCTTTCTCCAATTTTGTTCCCGAGATTGGTGTCCTGGACATGCCGTTCCTCTTCGCTTCCAAGCCGGAGGCGTTCAAGGTTCTGGACGGCGAGGCGGGCAGGAAATTGAGCGATTTTGCCGAGGCTAAGGGATTTAAAATACTGGGTTGGTGGGATAACGGATTTCGCAGCATCACCAGCACCAAGGGTTCCGTCGCGAAGCCTGAGGACCTCAGGGGATTGAAAATTCGTACGCCGGAGAGCAAGGTGTTTCTCACCACCTTCGAGACGCTGGGCGCGATCCCGACGCCGATGGCGGTGTCCGAAGTGTTTTCGGCGCTTCAACTCGGCACCGTGGATGCTTCCGAAAACTCCGACTCTAACAACATCAACAATAAATACACCGAAGTGTGCAAATATTACTCAGTAACCAAACACATCTACACGGCAGAGCCGATGGTGATGAGCCTCGATCGTTTCAACGCCTTCACGCCGGAAGAACAGGCGGCCATCCTCAGGGCGGCGAAGGAAGCCGGAGATTACCAGCGTGAGGTGTCACTCAAGCTGGACGCGAGCAACATGGAGACCATCGCCAAAACCGGTGTCACGCTCAACATCCTTGAGGACATCTCGGCGTTTCAGGCTGCCTGTCAACCCGTTTACGGGGCTTTTGCCGGCGAGTTCGGCGATCTCCTCAAGATGATCGAGGCCGCACGATAAGCAAAGCAATCTGTTTCAGGGGGAGAAGCGAGTTGCATTATCGGTTCCTCCTCCTGAAGGTGTTTGTCGTTCCTGGAGAAAGGTTGCGGAGCAAATAATGGAGCAAATTGAACGCATTCTGGGAAAAATAGACGTCCTGTTCAAATGGCTGACGGTCGTTCTGTTGGGTGGAATGACGCTTTTGATCTTTATTCAGGTGATTTTCCGATACGTATTGACGCAACCTCTCGCCTGGTCGGAGGAACTGGCCCGTTTTCTATTCATTTGGGTGACGTTCATCGCGGGGTATGTGGGCGTCAGGCAGAATAAGCACATAGGAATCAGCGCGCTCCAGGATGCCCTGCCTCTTATGTGCGGCAAAATCCTTAAAAGCCTTTCGAATCTGATCTGCACGGTGTTCTTTATCGTCGTAGTTTACTATACCTGCATTTCCTGGCCGAAGCTCTATATGCAGAAGTCCCCCGCACTCAACATTCCGATCGCGTTTGTCTACCTTTGCATGATTATCGGCTCGGCTTTCACAGCGATTTGGTATTGTTGCCTGGCGGTCAGGGTTTTCAGGGACGACGGAGCGGCAGGAAAAATCGAGGTGGATAACGCATGACGACGACCTGGCTTCTTTTTTTGGGCTTCGGCGTCCTTCTGGCGATTGGGGTGCCCATCGGCGTCAGTTTGGGATGCGCGGCCATCGGGGCGATCATCTTTGGATTGAAGGTCCCGCTCATTATCGTATCCCAAACGATGTTCAATGGGATCAACTCCTTTCCCCTCATGGCGATTCCCTTCTTCATCCTGGCCGGGAACATGATGTGCGAGGGCGGTATTTCGAAAAAATTGATCAACTTCGTCAACCTCTTCTTCGGTCGTTTTACCGGCGGTCTCGCGATGGTATCCATAGGCGCTTCCATGATCTTCGCCGCTATTTCCGGATCCTGCCCGGCTACAACGGCAGCTATTGGCGGTGTTATGGTGGATGAAATGGAAAAGAACGGTTACAGTAAGGCATTTACCGGAGCGACTGTGGCTGCGGCCGGTACGGTGGGCCAGGTTATCCCTCCCAGCATCCCGATGGTCACCTACTGTGTACTCGCGGGAACATCGGTCAGCACGTTGTTTTTGGCCGGTATCGGCCCAGGCGTCCTGATGGGACTCAGTATGATGATCGTGGCGTATTTTCACGCCAAAAAGCACAATATCCCAAAGGTCAGTATCCACATCACCGCCAAACTTCTGCTCCACACCACGCTTGACGGTCTGTGGGCGTTGTTCATGCCGGTGATCATCCTGGGCGGAATCTACTCCGGCATCTTCACGCCGACGGAGGCCGGGGCCGTGGCGGCGATGTACGGTCTGTTCGTCGGATTGTTCATCTACAGGGACCTGAAGCTGAAGAACCTGCCCGGGATACTGCTCGACTCGGCAGTTGCCGCCGCGGTCATCATGCTGATCATGGCGACGGTGCAGACCTTCTGCTACGTGTTGACTCGGGCACAGATTCCCCAGATGATTTCGGCCGCCCTGCTTTCTCTGACAACCAACAGGTACGCCATCCTCGTACTGTTCAATATCATTCTTCTGATCGCGGGGTGTTTTTTGCAATCTTCCGCCGCCATCGCTCTTCTGACGCCGATTTTACTGCCGGTCATGAGCAAGGTAGGCATCAGTCCCTATCTGGTGGGCATTATCTTCATCGTCAACCTGGGCATTGGCATGGTAACGCCGCCAGTGGGTTCCTGCCTGTACGTGGCCTGCAACATCACCAACCTTCGTTTCGAGGAACTGGTCAAGGCGATCGTCCCCTACCTGGTCGCCCTGGTAATCAGTCTTCTCCTGATCACCTTCCTTGCACCGATCAGCATGTTTTTGATCTGAGTGAAAGCAGGTTTGGAGTTTGAGGAGAGAGTAGCCGCTTTAGCGGCTCAGGGTTTTCAACCGCTTTGAGCCTCGACTTCCGCGTTAAGACTCCGTAAATCGTTACAATTACTATATTATGTGCTTTTACCAGGCACTATAAAGCCCGCCTCTTTCTTAATGAAAAGAGACGGGCCGGTTTTATGCGTACATGTTCGTCTGATGCCACGCTAACTTATTCTGTCTTCCCCCATAAGTCAGCCGGTTATATTATTATTCCCAGGCGGGGATGGCCGCGCCTTTACAGACCTCCCGGATTCCATGGTTCCTTACCCAGCCATTCCCGTAAAAGCTGTACAGTGGCTTCATTTTTTTGCAGCAGAATAAGAATCGCTTCTTTGACTTTAGGATTCATAAATACTCATCCCATCAAGTTCGATTAGAGGTACGATCCAATCTCTGTCTTCCATCCTTACCACGTCTATATCCTTATGTATTTCAGGAGCTGAGTACAAACGATGGCGCAAGGCACGTACCTCATTACGTGAAAGACCTTCGATGCCAAGGTCAATGTCGCCAGCCTCATTTTCGTTTTTTTGGAGGCAGGAGCCAAAAAGGAAAACTTTTCCTGCACCCATTTCTTTTGCCGTTTTTCTGATGAAATCCAATGTTTCGGATTTAAGCGGCACTATTTACCAGCCTCCTTCGCTTCAGGGATCTCGTGCCATACACCTGCCATCGTTTCATGCAAATTATAACCGTCTTTCATTCTGACCGTCCAGCAATTTTCTCAGATGGACTTCAATATCTCACTTTAATCCGGAGCGTGCGGGGCGTGGTGGAACGCAGCGCCGCCTCCGGCGTATTGACAGGTATGGGGGATGGGGATATAGTATTTTTTTAATCAAACTATATATGTGTAAATTCTATGAATCGGCGAGGCTTGTGAGCGATGCGTTCTTTGTTTGTGGTTGTTTCAGGTGCTGTTCTTGTGATGCTGTGTATGTGCGACGGTTTCCCGCCAGAGGCGACCGGCGTGTAGCTTTTTCACGCGTACGCACCTGTGACGGGATCCCATTTTTTGGGGTCCCTTTTTTTATGTGAATCGGTTATTCGGAATCAGGAGGGAAAATATGTCCGCACAGATTATCGTCAGGAAAGTCGTCAGTAACGTCAGAACCTCCGCGCTGTCCGGCGGGGTATTCGATGACGCCTCCAACGGGGGCGATTTGAGCATTCGCGGCCTGACGGACGCGATTCTGGAAAGCTATCGGGAAGAGGAGAGCATCATTAAAATCGAGGCGAAAAACCGGCTCGGCGACGCCGCCGTGGGAGAGCTCATCGAAAAGCTGCGTGAGCTGATCTTCGCGGGGTTTTTCAGCAAAAAAAGCCTGAAAAGCGACTCGATCGAGTATTACGTCGGCGAGCTTCTGGAGGCCCTGAGCTATCAGCTTCGCAAACAGATCGCGTGCGCGCTGCAGAGCATCGGAAGGGAGGACGACGCCGTGAAGGAGGCGGGGGACGTCACCGGTGCTTTTCTGTCGCGGATTCCGGACGTGCGCCGCCTCCTCGCGACAGACGTGGCCGCGTTTTACGACGGCGATCCCGCCGCCCGCAGCCCGGAGGAAATCATCCTCTCCTATCCCGGCATCTACGCCATCATGGTGAGCCGGCTGGCGCACGAACTGCACATGCTCGGGGTGCCGCTGCTTCCCCGCATGATGACCGAGTACGCTCACAGCCGCACGGGAATCGACATTCACCCGGGCGCGACCATCGGGCACCATTTTTTCATCGACCACGGAACGGGCATCGTCGTCGGAGAAACGACCGTGATTGGCAACTACGTGAAAATTTATCAGGGCGTGACGCTGGGGGCGCTTTCCACCCGGGACGTCCAGACTCTGAGGGGCGTGAAGCGTCACCCCACGGTCGAGGATCACGTCACAATCTACTCCGGCGCGTCCATCTTCGGCGGCGACACGATAATCGGAGAGGGCGTCGTCATCGGTTCCAACGCCTTCATCACGAAAAGCGTTCCGGGCAACACGCGGGTGAGCGTAAAGAACCCCGAACTGCAGTTCAGAGAAAGTCTGCCGATGTGCAACGTGGAATTCTCCCAGGATGAATTTTGGGACTACGTAATATAAGGGCGGAACATCTCACATACGCCGCTCGACGAACTTCGTAAAATATTGGCTATTCCATAAAACAAAGGCCGGCGCAGCGGAGGCGGATTCTCCCTGTTCCGGCCTCTCTTTTTGATCGGCCTATACCCTTCGACGCATTCGACTGACCCTCAATAATCCTCCGCGCCCACCTTTCGGAAACGCCCTCTAACGGCAGGCGGGTCCGTGGTGATGGTAGGGATAAGCGACCGTTCCGTAGCTGTAGGGAACGACATACGCGGGCGGAGCGACGTATACGGGCGGGGCGACGAATACGGGCTGCGGAACGACCACGGCGTAATACGGAGCGTACCAGGCGTAAGGAACCACACGAACGTTCCCCCCCACATATCCGTACCCCCCGGCCATCGCCGCGGTTCCCGCGATGCACAAAAATGCTACTGTCAGCAATACCAACATGATTTTCTTCATCAGAGACAACCTCCCTTTTGGATATCCGCGCTGCCATTTTACAACGGAATCATGCAATAAGATAGTACCTGAGCTTTGCGATAACCTCATCCGCGTCGATCGGTTTTCCAAGGTGGTCGTTCATGCCTGCTTCCCGGGAGTTTTCGGCGTCCTCGCGCTTCGCTCACGGCCTACAGGGCGCAGATCACGATCGTGTCGTTGTGACTGCGGTTCGTGATGGCCTCTCCTTCTCTGGCGCGGACCGGGCAGAACTCGCCCCCCGAGTAGGCGAGCTGCCAGGGGACGCCGGCTGCGCCCAGGATCTCCCGCACCTTGTCGATCTCGATCATGGGCTCGTAGCCCAGGGTGAAGTAGCGCCCGATACAGGAGAACATCAAAAGGCAGTTGGATTTCCCGGACGCGAGGGCGGAGGTCAGCGTTTTGCCGGTTGTCGTCACGATCTCGTTCGTGTTTATGAAGCCGACGGACAGGGTTGCGCCCACCGGAATGTCTCCGCCGCACACGGCGTAGCCCTCCGGCGTGTTCGCGAACATCGCGCGCGCGACGGGCAGAGTGCCGTCGTTGTAGTCCACGATGAACGGAAAGGAGTTGATGCCGACGACCGTTTCCTTCTCGTTCCGGGTCAGCCCGATGGAGCGCAGATACTCCAGGACGGGCCTGTCGTTGACCGTCCGGAGCTGGTTGCCCCGCGAGGCCGTGACGATGCCCTTCTCCATGAAAATCTTCTCGGGCGAGATGGAGCCTATGAAGAAACGGGGATGGACGTCGCCGAATACGAGGACGAAAGCGCAGCGATCGACCCAGGCCTTCCCGTTGTGGATGACGCGCGACTCGTGATAATCGCTGTTGTGGTCGACCGCTATCATCCCGAAATTCGGGACCCCGCCCGAAATTTCAGTGAACGAGTTCACGTAAAAATCGCCCCCTCCATTCAGCAGCAGAGGGGCAAAAGTAAGCATCAGTGCCGGTTTTTCCGCGTCGCCGGTCGCCGCGACGGACTCGTACGCCTCGCGCAGTGGGGCGGCCTCCTCCGGGAATATGGGGTCGGTCAGGCCGACGGCGAAGGAGACGTCGTCGCTCGTAAGCACCATCAGCGTCAGAATGAGCTCGCCGGACGAACCCTCCGTCGCGCTGCTCAGCGTCGTGGAGCCGACGATCTCGAAGGGCAGCGCCTCGCATATCCCCTCCATCGCTCCGGACTCGATGAAATCGGCGTAACAGGTGAGGATCCCCACCGTGTTTCGAAGCAGACGCCCCCCGGTCTCCAGCTGCGCCCGCATCTCCGATACCGCCGCCTGCACGTCGTCGATCTCGCTCGTGCACGCCGTCATTGCCCTGATCATGGTACGTCCTCCCTTCGGCCCATTCGCCCGCAAGCCGCACTTCCAAAATTTTCCGGTTTTTCAGGACCGTCGTACCGCTTCAACGCTTTCGGCCGCCATAAACCCGCCAGACCCGACCTTAACCCCTCATATGTACCGTGAGGCGTCTCGACCGAAGGTTGAAAACATTGTATAGTGAATTCAGGTAAAAAGTCTAAAGTTAAAATAGCCAAAAATGCCTTACTGTCGAGGAAGGCTTTCAGCCTCTTACAGTAAACTTAAGTTAAACCAGTATATCCTTTTATAACGATAATTTTTATTCGGAAAAGTATCGAGGCGATAAATTATGAGAAGAAAAACACGATACGGAAAATTTCATCCCATTACGCGCGGGAAACTGATCTCTCTGGCAGGAGCCTTCCTGCTGTGGGTCCTTTACTCCCTTTTCGCCCCCGGTGGCGACTTCCTGCGGGGAACGGTCATTCGGGTGACGGACGGGGACACGATAACGGTTTCCGTAGCGGGGGAGGAGCGCAGGATCCGCCTGATCGGCGTCGATACCCCGGAGACCGTGCATCCCCGCAAGCCCGTTCAGTATTACGGGCGGGAGGCCAGCGACTTCACGAAAAAAAACCTGCTGGACAAAACCGTGTGGCTGGAGTACGACGTGGCGCCGCTCGACAGGTACAAACGCCACCTGGCCTACGTGTGGCTGACGAAGCCCGGAACGGACGAGGAGGCGATACGCCGGGGCATGTTCAACGCCAGGCTGATTCTGGACGGGTACGGAAAGGTCATGACGATCCAGCCGAACGCGAAATACGCCGACCTCTTCGCGAGATTTCAGCGGGAGGCGCGAACGGAGGGGAGAGGGCTCTGGAGGGAGCGATGACGCCGCCGCCGCGCGGGCGAAAATTTAGAAGGGCGCAATGTCGATTTTACCCTTATAATGAGGCATTGGGGAGCGTTACGACCCCGCTTATTTTCATTGACCGGAGATGATGTGCATGAAAAGTAAAATACTCCACACCAACATCAATGTTCTGGATCTGGAGCGCAGCCTGGCCTTCTACGTGAAGGCGCTGGGACTGCACGAGACGCGGCGTAAAGACAGGGAGGGATACACTCTGTCGTTCATCAGCGACGACGCGGAGGGGTATGAAATCGAGCTCACCTGCCTTTCTGACAGGAAGGAGCCCTACGACCTCGGCGACAACGAAACGCACATCGCCTTCCAGGTGGAGGATTTCGACGCCTCCCACAAACTTCACGGGGAAATGGGCTGCATCTGCTATGAAAACCTGCAGCTCGGGGTCTATTTCATAGAGGACCCGGACGGGTACTGGCTGGAGATCGTTCCAAAAAGATAACCGACAGGGGGGACGCCCCCGCAATCGGAATGTCCCCCTGTCGGTCGGCCCGGTATGGAATTGAAATTAGTTCTTCGCGATGGCCGCGAGAAAGACCAGCGGTTCGGTCCCCGTGTTGGCCAGCCCGTGGGACTGCCCCTTCAGGGTCAGGGTCATGTCTCCGGGGCCCACCGGCTTACTGACGTTCCCATCGTCGTAAAACGTGCCGTTTCCGGAGAGAATCACGTAGAGCTCCTCGTTCTCCGTGTGCTGATGGTAGCCCACGGAAGAACCGGGCGTCAGGGTCTGGCTGGCCAGAACCTGAAACGCGCTTCCCTCCGGGGCCTTCCCCATCTGAAAGGCGAAACGACACTGCATCGATCCCTCGCCGCCGCGCGCTTTTTCCGCTGTTACCTTTTCCAGGCTGTTCGAGCTGAAAATCATTTTTTCACGTCCTCTCTCAGATTTAAAAACATCGGATTTAAAAACATTTGGGGCGCCGCCCCAATCTCCGCAGGGGGTCGGTCTCGGACCCGACCCCAATATCGGTCCTGGCCGTCAGGGTCGCTTCAGCCCTTCCACACCTCGCCGTTCACGAGATCCCTGGGTCTTTTGCCCTGCAGCGCCGCCACCAGGTTCTCCGCCGACCGGGTCGCCATTCCGTTTCTCGAGACCCTGCCGGCGCTCCCGATGTGGGGAACCGTCGTGACGTTGGGGAGCGTGAGAAGCGGCTCGTCCAGCGGCACCGGCTCTTTGACGAACACGTCCAGCCCGGCGCCCCCTATCCATTTTTCAGAGCACGCGCGGAAGAGAGCCGCCTGATCCACCAGAGGTCCGCGCGCCGCGTTGATCAGGATGGCGGTCTTTTTCATGCTCCGCAGTTCCTTTTCGCCGATGAGGTTTCGCGTCTGATCGTTCAGAAGGCAGTGCAGGGTAACGAAATCGCTCTCGCGCAGCAGCTCCTCCAGAGGAAGGTGTTTCGCGCCGAGAGACGCCTCGGCCTCGGGCTTGCGCGCCGTGTCGAAATAAAAGACGTTCATGTCGAAACCCTTCGCCCGCCGGGCCACCGCCTGGCCGATCTGCCCGAATCCGACGACGCCGATCGACGCGCCGGAGACGTCCACGCCGACCAGAAGCTCCGGGCCCCACACCTTCCAGTCCCCGGAGCGCAGAAACGCGCTGGCCTCGACGATCCGGCGCGCCGAGGCCAGGATGAGCGCGAACGTCAGGTCGGCGGTCGCCTGAGTGAGAACCTCCGGCGTGTTCGTGACGCAGATGCCCCGCCGCGTCGCGGCCGCGACGTCGATGTTGTCGTACCCGACGGCGTAGTTGCTGACCACCTTCAGCTTCGGAGCGGCGTTCAACAGCTCCTCGTCGACGCGCACGGGCAGCCCCGAAAGCAGCCCCTCCACGTCTTTGAGGTTTTTCAGCAGTTCGTCCCTGGGAGGCGCGCCCTCCTTTTCCCAGATTTTGAAATCGACGGCGCCCCGCAGAATCTTCAGCCCGACTTCCTGAATCGGCAGACACACGTACGCTTTTGGCAAAGGCATCTGTCCCACCCCTGTTTCATATGGATTTTATGTCTCAAAGATTCACGATAGCGGTCACTTTTTGACCACTTCGCTGATGTAGTGCATGAGGTGCATTTCCATGCAGAACTCGGCCTTCCTGGAATCCCTTTTTTTGATCGCGGCGAAAATTTTCCGATGGGCTTCCAGCGTGGGCTGCAGCAAATGCAGGTCCGTCTTGAGGGAACGCCACATATGCAGGTCGGCCGACAGCAGGAGCTGCCGGTTCATCTCGAAGAGGACCTCGTTCCGCGTCGCCCTGGCAATGGCCAGGTGAAAGTCGGCGTCCGCGTTCAGAAAGCTCTCCACGTCCTGCTCCGAGATGGATTTTTCCATTTTCGCAAGGATCTCCTCCATCTCCGCGATGTCCTCCGGCTCCGCGCGGCGAGCGGCCATCAGGGCAATCGACGGCTCCAGAACCATTCGGGACTCCAGCGCCTCGAAGGAGCCGTTGACGTCCTCCATGTCCTCGAGGAACTTCAACAGCAGGTCCCGGGAGCTGGAGTCCTGAAACGGCGCGGTGTCGCTGATGAACGTCCCGTCCCCGGGAATCCGCTCAATGATCCCCATCAGCTCGAGGGCGCTCAACGCCTCCCGCACCGAAGTCCGGCTGATCTCGGTCTGACGGACGATTCCCATCTCGTTGGGCAGCCTGTCGCCCTTCTTCAACTCCCCCGACTCGATGAGCTCCATAATGCGCCTGACAATAATCGCCGGTTTTTTGGTCGTGTCCTGCCTGCTGAAAAGCGCCATCGAACCTCCCTCTTTTCTCAATTCCGCACATCGGATCGTAAATCAGAATCGGGCTTCCCGACGCGCGACGTGAATGTTTCATAAAGGCAATTTATTGTCATACATATAACATGGGGGCGAGACGATGATATATGAGCCACCCCCCGCTGTCAAGCCGGGCCGGGCGCGTAAAAAAACAGCGGCTCACTCACTGTAGTTGGCGCGCTTGCCCGTCATGCTCTCGATCTCGAGCCGCGCCACCCAGACCCGCGCGATGTCCTTCTCCCCAAGGTCGTCATGCGGCCCGTCGTACTGATCCATCAGGATTTTCAGGGCCTCGTCCTTTTCAGCGGGGTCCGTCAACGTGCGGACATGTCCGAAGCCGAGCACGCTGCGGTACTTCATGCTGAACCCCCTGCCGGCGGGGGTCCGGAGCAGCTCGACGTCGACCTCCACCTGAAAGCAGGCCCTGGGGTTGACGGCCAGAATGTCGTTCTTCCTGCCCACAGGCGCGCCGTGCAGGTAGATAGCGCCATCTTTGTAGCCGTAGCCTGTCGCGACGACGTAGGGCCAGCCCTCCGCGTCCGCGAGGCCGATATGAACCACCTGTCCCCGCTTCAGGATCTCCTCCATCCACTCCCGATCCGTCACTTCCCTGTCCTTCCGCTTCATCTCGTAATGTTTCACAGACTGAACCTCCCTGAAAGAATTGAATGCCTTTGGGGCGCCGCCCCAAACCCCGCGAGGGGTCGCGGACCCCTCGATCCCATTATGGCAGAAGGTATAGCGGTTTAACTTAAATTTACTGTAAGAGGCTACAAGTTTTCCTCGACAGTGAGCCGTTTTTAGCTGTTCTAACTTCAGGCTTTTTAGCTGAATTCACCATATCGCGTTTTTTTCAGCTCCCGTACCGTCGTCAGCACGACACAATGGGAGGAGAGCGCCTTTTCCATATCCCGGATGCAGTCGTCGAGCGCCTCGCGGGACCGGGCATGCAGCATCGTATAAAGCCCGTACGGCCAGTCGAAGGGCAGCGTGTTCATCCAAACCTCGCGCAGGTAGCAGTGGCTCACCCACGGGAACCGGGCGGCGGTCCTGCCCGCGGTCCGCGGATCCTCCGCGTCCCACGCGACGAGGGCGTTGGCCGCGTAGCCGACGCGCCGATGATCGAGAGACGCGCCGACGCGCCTCAGAACCCCCTCCCGCCGCAAAAACCTCAGGCGTTCCAGCAGGGCCTCCTCCGTCGTCCCGGTCTTCCGCGCCGCCTCGTCGAAGGGACGCGGCGCGAGAGGAAAACGAACCTGCAGCGAAGCCAGCAGGGCAATGTCCTCCTCCGAGGGGACGTAATCCCTGCCCGCAACGCCGTCGTCCGCGTCATTCTCCGCAACTTCCGGAGAATCGGAAAATCGAAAGGTCGGACGCAGCTTCAGGCGGGAGCGGGTCCTCAGAACCACAAAAGGACAGCGGCAGAGGCGCAGGGCGTCCGCGAAACATTCCTTTTCCGCCCCCTTCACGAGGGCCGTACACCACAGGTTCACCTCGCAGGCGCGAAGGTAGGCGTGCGTGACCTCGCGCCGCGCGGCAAGCGTCGCCGCGACCTCGTCGATATGATTTTCAGGCGCGGCGAGGCCGCAGAGAAGGCCCTCGTAACCCAGTCGCTCGAAGTCCGCAAAAGCCCCGAACGAGCGAATGAGGCCCTCCCCGATCATCTCGCCGGTCAGGCGCAGCACCGTCGCCTCGTCGCAGCCCGTCTCGTCGGCGATATCCCGATAGGGGCGCGCCGTAATCGGAAGTCCGGACTGGAGGCGCTCGGCCAGTGCTTCTTTAAGGTTCACGGCGATCAGCCCCATCCCGCGATTCTTCGACCTCCGGGGTATTCTCGATTTCCGCGTCCTCCAGCACGCAACCCGGATCCTCCCCTTTGGGGTCGCCGGTCAGGGCCTCGGCGCGGGCGCGCATGTTGCCGCGGCAGAGCGCAATCCAGCGGCATCTCCCGCAGCGACCGCCGAATTCCGACGGCACCGCTCCCGAGTCCGAAATTTTTTCGATGTCCGGCCAGCGACCAAGGGGGCGACGCCACGAGAACTGGTCGGCGAAAAGCGTTCCATCCCAGCGCACGGAAACGATGCCGCGCCCGCTTCGGCCCCCGCCGGACCTGGCAATCAGGGAAAGCGCGCTCTCCGCGCGCGAGTCCCCCCGTTCTTTCAGATAAAGATGAAGCAGAATGCCGTCGGCGAAGTTCCCGACGGTCAGCGCCTCGCCGGGCGCGTCGCCCCGGTCGACCCACTCGAACAGCTTTCGCAGAGCGTCCCGCGTCTCCGCGCGCAACGGGACGAGCGCCGCGCCGTCGCGGCTCCTTCCCGAGGGGATAAAGTGGTAAAAGCAGACGCGATCGACCGACAGGTCCTCCGAGGTCCTCATGATCGCGGGCAGCCCCCGCAGCAGCGGACGCGCCATCGTGAACCGCAGTCCGACGCGGCAGCCCGAATTTTTAAGAACACGAATCCCGTTTATAGCCTGCTCAAAGGCCCCGGTGAGTCCTCGAAAGGCGTCGTTCATGTTCTTTTCCCCGTCGATGCTGACGCCGACGTAGCCGACGTTCATTTCCGTCAGGAACTCCGCCGTGCGCGCGTCAATCAGCGTTCCATTGGTCGAGAGCGATACCTTCAATCCCAGCGAGGAAGCGCGGGCGACGTACTCGAAAAAATCGGGATGGGCCAGGGGCTCTCCACCCGAGAGCAACAGGGACGGGGGCCTCAGGGCAGCGACGTATTCGAGGAAGGAGAACGCCTCCGCGCGCGACATCGGCGCCCCCGCCGCCACGTCCGAAGCGTAACAGTGGCGGCACCGCAGGTTACAGGCGCCCGTCAGGTGCCACACGACGACGGGACGCGGACGCCCCGACCCGGGAAAGCGCGCCTCGTCTCCACGGAAGGTCCCGCCACGCAGAAGTTTCGTCAGATGAATCAGGGTAACACCCCCGAAGTCAGACCCATTTCATGCAATATAATGGACATAATAAACGAAAAACGAAAAAAAGAACAAGATTCATAATGGGGTTCAGGGGTCCACGACCCCTGACAAGGTTTCATGATGAGGTTCAGGGGTTCATGACCCCTGACGAAAGGAGGCGTCGCGCATTATGTCTCAAAAAGGGCGCAGGACTCTCTTCGGCGGTGGGGGGAGGGGATCGGACGTCGTTCTTTTCGGGCGGGTCGTGTCGGCGGGCCTGCTGATTGGAGGATACGCCTTTGCCGGCGTTTACATCGCGCAATGGATGAAGAGCAGGGGATATACGGCCCTGGTGGTCGGCCTTACGCCGTTCGTCGTCGGCATTTTTGGGATATGGCAGGGCTGGCTTTACGTCAGACAGACCTTCATGAACGGGTCGCGCCAAAACGAGGGGGCGGGAAGCGGAAAAGAAAGGGGCTCCCCAAAGCCTCCCCAATGAAGAGGGCGTGAAAGAAGCCGGCCCTCGATTCCCCTCCCCCGGAGGGGCGGTCTCCGCTCTACCTCCGCAGACCGGAGCCCAGTGATCGTAAGGCGTCGCTGCGCGAGCCTCCTCCCGTCCGCGCGCCGTAGCCCGCGCGCACGGTCGGGTCGCCCCACAGGCGGTTGGCCCGGAAGCTCAGGTTGTCCAGCCAGTCCAGGCCCAGCACGTCGACGATGACGGACACGGCGACAAAAAGCCACACGCACAGGGCGAGTACGCCCAGTATCCTGAAGCTCGACCGCAACAGGCCGTCCACCATTCTTTCCATCTCGCGCAGCGCCTTCGCCGCCCGAATTCGCGCGGCTTCCTTCTTCTCGTCCGCGTCGCCGTCCGCGTCGTTTTCAGCGCCGCCGGAAATTCTCCGGGCGAACCATACGACGTCCCACAGTATGGCGCCGCCCCGCGCCCACTGGACAAGTCCGAACAGAAAAGTTATTCCGCAGACCACAAGAATCAGTTCAGCCATCGTCATCCCTCCCGGGTTTTCAGCGTAATCCGAATTCGAGGTCGAAAGGCGCCGCTCAACCTCGAATTATTATCCACAAGTTTATCACTTCCCTGTAGGCGAAATTGATGATTTGTGTTATTCTGACCTTATCTGTGGATAACAGGGTGGAGGACGGGCGGTTGAATCATCTCTTTGCAACGTGGCGAATGAGCTACATCGGCGCTCCAAAACACGAGGGATGCATCTTCTGTGATTTTCCGGCCGAAAACCGTGACGGAGAGCGTTATATTCTCCACAGGGGAATGGATTGTTTCATTATTCTGAACCTCTATCCCTACAACCCCGGACATTTGATGATCGTGCCGTTTCGTCATACGAACCTTTACGAGACGCTGACAGACGGCGAGCTTCTCGAGATGAATCGTCTTGCGGCGCGTTCCATTGTGATGTTGAAGCGCGTGCTGGGAGCCGGGGCTTTCAATATGGGCATTAATCTGGGGAAGGATGCGGGCGCCGGTGTAGAAGGGCACCTGCATTTGCATGTCGTCCCTCGTTGGGTCGGGGATAATAATTTTATGCCGGTCCTGGCGGATACCCGGGTTCTTCCCGAGGCGATGGAGGAAACGTATCGGAAATTAAAGACCGGGTGGGAGGATGAGGCCGGTTTTTAGTTTGCCGGGTCGCCGGGAATCGGCGGCGGGTGCGCGGTGAAGGCGCGGCAGGGGATGGATGGACAGTTATCTGGAACCGGCGGAGGCCGTCACGCTGGAGAAAAAGATTCGACGTTCCGTTTTTATCGGTCACCTTTTTCCCTGCAGAAGCCTTGCGGACGTGGGGGAGATTGCGGCTCGCGCGGAGGGTGAACACAGAAACGCGAATCACAACTGCAGGGCGTACGTTCTGGGACCGGAGGCGGACGTCGAGTACAGTTCCGATGACGGAGAGCCCGCGGGGACGGCGGGAAAGCCGATACTTTCGGCCATACGGCGCAGCGGCATGACCAACGTTATGGTCGTGGTGAGCCGGTATTTTGGAGGAATCAGGCTGGGTGTGCGCGGTCTCATCGACGCTTACGGCGGGGTCGCGTCGGGTGTCGTCGAGCTGGCGAGACCCGTTGAGAGGATACGATCGCGCAGGTTGGTTATTTGCCTGCCGTACGCTATAATAGGTGACATTATCCATATGCTTAACGTCGAGGGTATGATCGGCGTTCCCGAGTGGACGTACGGAGAAGGGATCGAGTTGAGGGCGGAGGTGCGATTTTCCGCCATGTCTCGCGTTGCGGGGCTGCTCGACGAGCTTCAGGCTCGAAACAGAGTTCACTCATGGAGTTGGATTTCATTAAATTAGCCACTATATCAGCCACCAATACCTGTATCCTTCCCCCCTTGCCAAAGGCGTTTCTCTCGCAGGAGAGAAACGCCTTTGGTCTTTCAGGGAGCCACGGACATCGAGGCGAGGGGCGGTTCAGGGAGACTTCGTACAGTAAATTCAAGTGAAAAGTCTGAAGTTGGAATAGCTGAAAACGGCTCGCTGTCGAGGAAAACTTTCAGCCTCTTACAGTAAACTTAATAATGTCCACAATTTGAGGGGTCGAGGGGTCTGCGACCCCTCGCGAGGTTTGGGGCGGAGCCCCAAAGATTGGTCGCGTTCATTACTTAAGTTACATCACTGTACTCTTAATCACTTCACTCCATGCTCGATCCCGGTCGGCGCCTCCGATCGGCGCCGTCGCCGGCG
>JAITPZ010000073.1 GCA_031289165.1 Synergistaceae bacterium | reverse complement strand
ATACCTAGGCAAAATACGCAAAGCTAGTTTTTGCAAGAGTCTACTAATATGCTTATGCGTTTGCCCTGCCAGATGGGGGTAATACAACCCATTTCCCCTCCAATTCTGATTTTGAATCCGATTACGAAAAAAACTCCGCGCCCAGCATGTCCGTCGAGGCCAGAGGAGCCTGCAGGCGTTGCAGGGGGACTGGATAGGTTCGACAACGTGATGAAATCCGCCTTCTTCTCTCGCAAAAACTTCACCAATTGCTCCGTGATGTTCTGTTCCATATCTTAACCCCCTCCTTCGGTGTTCTCATTTTATCCCACGGCGGCGAGAACTTCCATTAAAGAACGCTGGCTCTTGCAGGCCACGCGGAGGTTGGCGATGAAGGTTTTCCACATTGACGCCGGAACGTCCGGTGGGCGCGGTCGGAAGAAAAATAAAGGAATGGCCGGAGGCAGGAGAATAATAAAGTGTACCCGTTCAAACCCCTGGTCCTGGAGAAAGGGTTTGAACGAATACCGTTATTTCCATGACTCGACGCGTCTTTCATGATTTTGAAATTTTCATTTGACATATTGATAACATTTTGATACTATCTTGTAAGCAAAAATTATATAACAATAATATTAAAAAGGAGGTGTTTTAATGAACGCTCATAAAATTCAGGTTGGATTGCGTCTTGAACCCGATATGCTGAAAAAAATCACGTGGCTTGCCAAAAAGCAGAAGAGATCCCTGAACGCTCAACTGGAATTTATCGTTGAGCAGCATATTGAAGACTACGAAACTACTCACGGCCTTATCCCCACCGACTCGGAGATCTGATATTTTATCAGCTCCGAGGCCTGATTCAGGGCAATACCAGTAAACGCAATCCTCGTTATCCCCGCTTCTTCGAATACCGAATTTATCGTTCAGCATTCATCGTCCATCGTCCATCTTCGCGGAGCCCGTTTCGCGATCCGCCTGCTCCGGTTCCCTTCGTACCTTCATCCGGGGCGCTTCTTTTGTTGTGTTTTCAGAGGTATGCAGTGGCGTTTTCGCTTTCAGGTATTTCAGGTACAAAAATCCAGGTAAATTATTCTACAATTGCGTGTATATTTTATATTATGATAATTTTAAAAGGAGGCAGTATTCATGAAAAAATTTGAAGACGTATTTGCGCTCATTCCCGGGGATTTTGTCCCGACAGTTTCGTGGAAAAATGCGGAGGGAGAGAGTCACTCCTATTGCGTTCGGGAGGTCATGCGCATCGATGAGGAGACCCTGTGTCTGAAGACCTCGGAGGAATTTTGTTCGCAGGACTTTGAATATCACGTTGTCCCCGAGTCCTCTCTTACGTGGAAATTTGTGCCCGACACCCGACCCGAACTTTTTCCCCCGCTCCATGCGTTTGTCCTGGCACGGCAGAACACGCACCACTTTTAACCGCGGATTCGAGTCGATCAGGGAGCCGCTTACCACCTCCGTTCCTCCTGCCCCACGCAGCAAAACAGAAGTTCGGCGTGAATTGACGCGGACCGGAGCTTCGATCCTTCCCCGCCACATCGTTGCCATCCATGAACTGACGGGCCACAGCGGAAACCTTTTCGCGTTCGTGGCTCGTCCTTTCCTGATTTACTTCCCTTCCCTCGTGACGCTTCCATCCGGTAAAGATTGATTTTTTGTCCTGTTGATATTATTCTTATATTCGTATATACCAATGTAAGCATTGAGAAGAGCCGATATCGCTTTCCTGAAAAATATTTGGGGGAGAAAACGTATGGAAAATCTGATTGAGCTGTTCAAATCCCTTTCGGATGAGACGAGACTGCGGATTTTGAATCTGCTTTACGAGCGGGAGCTCTGTGTGTGTCACATCATGGCGGTGCTCGATATTCCCCAGTCCAACGCGTCGCGGCATCTGAGCCGCCTGAAACACGCCGGGCTCGTCAGGGGACGGAGGGAGGCTCAGTGGATGTATTATTCACTGGCCGGCGACAGGGAAAAGCTCCTTCTCGGAGATTTAGTCATCAATCGACTGCGCGGTACGGACCGGTGCCGCGAGGATCTGAAACTTCTGTCGAAGCGTCTGGCGGGGGAAACCTGCAAATAACGACGATATTACGGTCATGAGGAGATGAGGGAATTTGAGCCCATCGACATGCTGCGGGGAGAAAAAGTCCGGGATGCTTTCGCGTTTTCTGACGGGGAAAATGATTGAGACTCCCGCCGGAGAGGTCCCGATCGTTTCGACGAAATACACGTGGCGCGACGTCCTCGGGACGTGGAGGGCCCGGTGGGGAATAAATCGGATGAACTACAGGGTCGAGCCGGGGCTTTACGCCGTGGGGAGCCCCGATGAAAACTCGCCTCTTTTCGCCGGGGCAAACTACAAAATGTCCTTCGACTGCCTGCGGCGCGCTCTCTCCGGGCTCGACGCGTGGATACTCGTTCTGGATACGGGCGGCGTCAATGTCTGGTGCGCGGCGGGAAAGGGGACCTTCGGAACGCAGAACCTCATGAAATCCATCGCGGCGCTGAAGCTGAACCGCCTCGTCGCCCACAGAACCGTGATCGTCCCTCAACTGGGGGCGTCCGGCGTTTCGGGACGCGAGGTGCAGGCCCGGGTGGGGTTCAGCGTGATCTTCGGCCCCGTGAGGGCCGCCGACATTCCAGCGTTCCTGAAAAACGGCATGGAGGCCACGCCGGAGATGCGACGCGTCCGCTTCGACCTGCCGGAACGCGCGGCGGTGATTCCCGTGGACCTGGTGCAGGCGATGAGCGCGACGATAAAGGCCCTGGGCTTTCTTTTTCTGCTCGACATTTTGAGGATCGGGGGCTTCACGCCGCAGAACACGACGCCAGCCCTTCTGGCCGTTTTGACGGGGGTCGTTCTGGTTCCCCTGATCCTGCCGTTCATGCCCGTCCGCTCGTTTGCCCTGAAGGGCGCGATCGCGGGGCTTGCCGTGCCCGTTTTCTGCTATGCGACCTTCCGGAGCGCCGCGTCGTGGCGGGAGGTCGCGGCCGGATTTCTCCTGCTGCCCGTCGTCGCGTCCTGGTTCGCCCTGAACTTTACCGGATCGACGACCTTCACCTCCCCCTCCGGAGTCAACAGGGAGCTGAAAATAGCCCTGCCTCTGTATCTTGCCGCGGCGGTCGCGGGGTCGGTCATTCTGATATCGGGGGTGTTCTCATGAAGCTGACGGCTCAACATCTGAAAAACGTCTCCACTCTGTCCCTGGACGCGGAGCGCTGCGTCGGCTGCGGGATGTGCCTGACGGTCTGCCCGCGTGGCGTATTAGAAATGCGTGATGGGAGGGCGAAGGTCGCCGATTCGGATTCCTGCATCGAGTGCGGGGCCTGCGCCCTGAACTGTCCCGCCTCCGCCCTGTCCGTCCACCCGGGAGCAGGCTGCGCCGCCGCCGTCATCAGCGGCCTGCTGTTCGGCGGAGATGGGGAATGCAAGTGCTGCTGACGCCACAGGGCATCTCCGGCCAGGAGATGTTATACTCTTCATCGTTCAGAAGGGGTTGTCTTTAAAGAGGACAACCCCTTTATTATGGGTCGATATTCGACCCGACAAAATTCGGGTGAGACCAGTGGACGTTACCGTGAAAAAGCTGCCATGAAAGCTGCCGATGAAAGGGCCTTTTATCGCCGGGCGCTTACGCGCCTCCCGGAGGAGGAACGCATGCGGGAGCGGAGCCGGGCGATACCGTACGCGCTTTCGTTGAGCGCCCTGAGTTCCTTCTTCTTCGAGACCGGACGGCGTCAGGGGTGGATCGGGGGGACGAAGCCGATCGTGCTCGCCGTCTCCGGGGGGAGCGACTCCATGGCCCTGCTCTGGCTGTTTCGGACGTTCTGCGAGAGGCCGCTGGTCGTCGCACACCTCGAACACGGCATGAGAGGAGAAACGGCCCTCGACGATGCCCGCTACGTGGAGCGGATGGCCGCGGGCTGGGGGATCGAAAGCGTCGTCCTCCACGCCGACGTCCCCGGAACGCTCCAAAAGGGGGAGTCTGTCGAGTCGGGCGGGCGGCGCATGCGCTACGCCTTTCTGACGTCGGAAGCGGAAAAACGCGGGGCCTTCGGCGTCGCGCTGGCCCACAACAGGGAGGACGTCGCCGAGACGGTGCTGTTCAACCTGCTGCGCGGAACGGGTGTTCGCGGAGCGGTCGGGATCCCCGAATGCCGCGGAATTTTTTTTCGCCCCCTTCTGGCCTGTTCGCGCGAGTTTCTGCGGTCGATCCTGCGATGCAGGAACATCGAATGGCGCGAGGACTGCACCAACGAGGACAACCGATTTACGCGCAACTTCATACGCAACGAGCTGATGCCGCTCATCGTCGATCGCGTGAACGAAAGGGCCGTCGATCATCTTGTGGCCTTTGGGGAAGAAATGCGCTATTATCGCGAAGAGGAAGAGCGCCGCGCGGCGATTCTGCACGAGGCGGTCGCCGATTCGGACGTTCCCGATGTGAATGCTTCTGATTTATATGCTCTGGATTTGGATATTTCGCCGACTTCCGGGATCGGCTGCGCGCTCGATCGGAGGAAGGCGAGGGGGCTTTCCCCTCATGAGAGGACGCTCGTGATCCGGGAAATCGGCCGTCGCCTGGGGTTGCCGACCCTCTCCCGAAGGCGCGGCGTGGAGCTGGCCCGCCTGATGGAGGGCGGAGAGAGGTTCGAATTTCAGTGGATTCCGGGCGTGTCGGTATGGGGCGACAGGGAGCGCGTAAGTTGGAGCTGTGCGCAAAAAACGAAGCGCGACGAATGAAAAAGAATGTTTGTTGAAGTGTTTATTTATGGAGGAGAGATTCTGCTATGGAGTCCGAGTACAGAACGGGTAAAGTCCTGATTTCCGAGCGGGAAATATACGACCGCGTCGGGGCTCTTGCCGCCACAATCGCGTCCGGGACGCGGAGCAAAGAACTTCTGGCCGTGGGTATTCTGAACGGCGCGGTGATTTTTTTGTCGGACCTGGTGCGCCGGATGCCGCCCGAACTCGACGTCAGGATAGATTTCATGTCGATCTCCTCCTACGGGAACGCCGTGCAGAGCAGCGGCGTCGTGCGCATCATGAAGGACCTCGGATCCGATATCGAGGGGAAGGACGTTCTGGTCGTGGAGGACATCATCGACACGGGGCTCACTCTGTCCTACCTTTTGAAGATCCTGCAGGCCCGGAGACCGGCGAATCTGCGAACCTGCGTTCTGCTGGACAAGAGCGAAAAACGCGAGGTTTCCGTCCCCATCGACTACTGCGGCTTCACTATACCCGACGCCTTCGTCGTCGGCTACGGTCTGGACTGCGGAGGCCGGTGGCGGCACCTTCCCGATATTCGCGCAGTCACTGGCGGCGCGTGACCAGTCAAATTGACGCGCGGTTAAATTTGCAGACTCGTTTCAGGAATTTCCTGTTAAAATGGCGAGGTTGGATATTTGATAAGGAATTGAATACTTCCCCGTCGAAATATTTGGGCGTGGGCGCAAAATTTACCCGCGGTCCGGGCGGACAGGGTATGGAAAGGTGGCGATGTCTTGGGGCGGATAGTCAAGAATCTGGGATTATACCTGATTCTTATCGTTTTGGTGGTCAGTCTGGTGAATATGTTTTTAACGCCGGCACAGGCCCCGCAGCAATATATTGAAATCAGTTACAGCTCGTTTGTCTCCGAACTGGAGGCGGGACGGGTCAAAACCCTGCAGATCAGAAACAACACCCTGCCAGGCGAGTCGAGTTCCGCGACGTTGCATGGCGATCTGAGGGACGGAAGCAAATTTCTGACCTACAGCGTGAACGTCGAGAAACTGGCGTCCGACGCGGCGCAGAAAGGCGTTATCGTCACCGTCGAAGCGCCGCAGAAGACGTCGTGGTGGGTGACGATTCTTTCTTCTCTTCTGCCGACGCTGCTGCTGATCGGGGTGTGGGTTTTCTTCCTCTACAATATGCAGGGCGGCGGAGGGAAGGTCATGTCCTTCGCGAAGAGCAAGGCCAAGCTGTTTTTGGACAACCGGCCCAAGGTAACCTTCGACGACGTGGCTGGCTGTGACGAGTCCAAGGAGGAACTGCAGGAGGTTATTCACTTCCTGAAGGATCCGGCTAAATTTACGAAGCTGGGGGCGAAGGTGCCGCGGGGCGTTCTGCTGCTCGGCCCTCCCGGCACGGGAAAGACGCTTCTCGCCCGCGCGGCGGCGGGAGAGGCGGACGTTCCCTTCTTCAGCGTCAGCGGCTCGGATTTCGTCGAGATGTTCGTCGGCGTCGGCGCGGCGCGTGTGCGCGACCTTTTCGAGCAGGCAAAACGCTATCAGCCGTCCATCGTTTTCATCGACGAGATGGACGCCGTCGGACGCCACAGAGGCGCGGGACTGGGCGGCGGGCATGATGAACGCGAGCAGACCCTGAACCAGCTTCTGGTGGAGCTGGACGGGTTCGACGGGGCCACAAGCACAATCCTGATCGCGGCAACCAACCGTCCGGACATTCTGGATCCCGCTCTGCTGCGCCCTGGGCGCTTCGACCGGCATATCGTGGTCGATCGTCCCGACGTCAACGGCCGCGAGGCGATCCTGAAGGTCCACAGCAAGGACAAACAGATCGGTGACGACGTCGACATCCGCGTTCTGGCGCGCAGAACGCCCGGATTCGTCGGGGCGGACCTGGCGAACCTGGTCAACGAGGCGGCGCTTCTTTCCGCCCGGCACAACAGGGACAAAATCGGAATGGAGGAGTTTGAGGAGGGCATCGAGCGCGTCATGGCGGGCCCGGAGCGCAGAAGCCGACTGATCAGCGACAAGGAAAAGAACATCATCGCCCACCATGAGGTCGGTCACGCGCTCGTCGCGAAAAAACTGCCGGACAGCGATCCCATCCACAAAATCTCGATCGTTCCCCGCGGGCACGCCGCCCTCGGATACACGCTGCAGCTTCCGGAGGAGGACCGTTTCCTGATATCGAGAACGGAGATGCTGAACCGAATCAGCATCCTCCTCAGTGGGCGCGTGGCCGAGGAGCTGGCCTTCGGGGACGTGACGAGCGGAGCGGCCAACGACCTCGACCGCGCGACGAAGACGGCGCGTCAGATGGTGACGGAGCTGGGCATGAGCGACCGCCTGGGGCTGGTGAAGCTGGGGCGCAAGCACGAGGAGATCTTCCTCGGACGCGACATCTCCGAGGACCGGGATTACAGCGAAGAGGTCGCCTACGCCATCGACCAGGAGGTCAAATCGATCATCGACTCCTGCTACGCCAGCGCAAAGGCGATACTGACGGAAAATCGGGAGCTCCTGGAGCGTATCGCCCAGATCCTTCTGGACCGCGAGACGCTGGACGGCAAGGAGTTCGACGTCCTGATCGAGGGCGGGGAACTGCCGGAGAAAAACGGGAAGAAGGATGCGGAGGAAGAACCGAATACGCCTCCTGAAGGATCCGAAGGGGAAGAGACGGATCCCGCGAAAAAAGAAACAGAAAAGGAAGAAACAGAAAAGGTTCCCGATCTTCCCGACGAAAAGACGGACGAGCTGCCGAAGAAGGAATTTCTGGCATAGAGTCAAAAAAACGGAGCGCCTCCACTGCGGAGAGCGCTCCGTTTTTAGATGGCCTGATGCCAGTGTGAAATCAGAGACCGGAAGTTAGAATAGCTGCATGCCTTTAAACTCGGGGGGTGTCCGTGCTGAACAGAATACTGATCGTTGACGACGACGGCGAAATTCGAACTCTGCTGAAACTTCTCCTGGAAAACGCCAACTACGACGTCACCGAGGCGAAGGAGGGCGACGAGGCACTGGCCCTGCTGCGCCGCGAGGCGTTTTCCCTCGTGCTGCTCGACGTTTCGATGCCCGGCCGGGACGGCTTCGAGGTCGGCGCGGAGATTCGAAAGTTCAGCAACGTCCCCATCCTCTACCTGACCGCGCGGGGGCAGGAGTACGACAAAATCCTGGGCTTCGCGGCGGGGGGCGACGATTATCTGGTGAAGCCCTTCGCCTCCTCCGAGCTGCTGGCGCGAGTCGGCGCCCTCCTGCGCCGTTACCTGCAATACGGAACCGACGTTCCCCGGCCCGAAAGAAAAATTCTCTCCATCGGTGAGCTCACTGTCGACGAGGATTCCTGCAGGGTCACCGTCGCGGGACAGGAAAAAAAGCTG
>JAITPZ010000055.1 GCA_031289165.1 Synergistaceae bacterium | reverse complement strand
GATTAAACTGCGCAGCACGCTGACGCCGTAGGAGAAGTTCGCGCTGCGAAACACAGGGATGTGTTTCGCAACCTCGCGCAGGTTCTGCTCCTGGTCCGCCGACAGGCCGGTTGTAGCGCAGACGAGGCCTATGTTTTTCTCCACGCAAAAGGCGGCCACCGCGTCCACGACCGAGTGGTGCGAGAAATCGATCACGATTTGTGCCCCAGGCGCGGCGGCGCCCATCGCGTCCGGCTCTGCCAGAACCTGCATCTCCATGAAAGGCCCGGGGGCGGAAAGAAAATCGTTCTCCTGTTGTCGGGCGAGGGGAATCCCCTTTGGCCTCAGAGCGACGGTCAGGGGATAAACTTCGGGAGGACTCACGGCGGAGGAGGGTTGGCGCGTGTGGAACGAGAACTCGCCGTCAAAATTCAGGCCCGTTTTCTGCCACGCCACCGCGTTCATCTTCGCCGCGATGTCGCCCGTCTCGCTGTTCAGGTTCATGTCATACTCGACGTTCCATTCGGCGGCGGGGCTCCATGCCTCGAACGACAGGGTCGCGGGCCCGGCGGTCGTCCCGCTGATCCGGAGAGTCGTCGATGAGTTGGAGGGTTTTTTCTCCTCCAGCTCCATCCGGTGGGTCTCAAAGTCCTCCCGAGCCTCGGTCAGTTCCTTCTGCGCCTTCTGCTCGCTCATACCCACCTCGACCAGATCTGTCTCGATCTCGAGACGAAGCTCCTGCGCGCTGGCGATGTACTCGATCAGCTCCCCGCCGTCGATCCGGATTTTTTTCTCCTCTTCCCCCTCGCCCGTCGCGGAGAAGGGAGCCCGAAGCATGGTTATCGCCTGATTCAGCGCCGCTCTCTGCCCTTTCAGCAGGTTGACGGCGCGCGTCGCGTCATCGACCCTTCGTTCCAGGGCGAGAAGGCTTTCGGAAACGGGCTCCCTCACGAAGGTGTACTCCGCCCTGAGGGAGGTCAGCTTCTCCCGCGTCAGGCAACGCACGCCGGAGGAGCTGAAAGCGCCCGGCAGGTCGAACTCGAAGCGTCCGTCCGCGTCGATCCGGAACGTGATCTTCACTCCGGCGGGGTAGAAATCGACGGTCTGTATCGAAATCTCCGAACCGACGGCGACGCCCTGCCGGCAGAACACCAGAAGAACGACGATCAGAGCCGCCCCAAAGCGCCGCATAACAACTTCACGCATACAAAATCCCCCTCTTAAATGCCCTGTATCGAGCGCCCGCAGGCATCCTGACGGTCAGGCCACCAGTCCCTTTTCGGCGATGAACGCACGAAAGTCCGCGAGCGCGGCGCGCAGAAGCGAGGGACAGTCCAGCTCGTAGGGGCAGCGGCTTTTGCACGCTCCGCAGTTGATGCAGGTCTCGATGCGCTCCATTTTCTCCCGCCCCTCCGGCGAGGTGAAATTCTGCCACACGGCGCGCCTCAGCAGGAACGGCATACGGGCGCAGTTCTGAATCTCGATCCCTTTGGGGCAGGGCTGACAGTAGCCGCAGCCCCGGCAGAAATCCTTCCCCAGCTCGGAGCGGACGCGTTCGATGCGCGCCCTCATTTCGCCGGTAAGGTCGCCGATGGTCTCCTCGAGGGAAAGCACCTCGTCGACCTCCGCGGGCCTCTGAAAGCCCCAGATGGGCACGACGTGCGTCATGGGGCGCAGACAGCTCATCGACAGGTCGGCGCTGGTCAGAAGCCCGCCGCACAGTGCCTTCATCGCGATGACGCCCATGCCGCGCCGCCCGCCCTCGGCCACCATGTCGAGCTCCTTTTCGCCGGAGAGAGCGGAAAGCGGGTACTGCAAAGTGTCGTAGAGCCCGGACCGTATCGCCGTCAGGGCGTTGTCGATGCGATGGTTCGTGATCCCGATAAAGCGAATCTTCCCCTCCGCGCGGGCCTTCAGCATACACTCGTAAAGCGGAGACTCGCGGAGCGGAACCTCTTTGGGGTTATGAAACTGGTAGATATCGACATGATCGGTTTTGAGCAGGATCAGGCTCTTCGCCAGGTCTGCCTCGAATCCCTCGACGGTCGTCGCCTGCGTCTTTGTCGCGAGGAAAAAACGATCCCGCACGCCGCCCAGGGCGAGCCCGACCTTCTCCTCGCTGTTGCTGTACGCGCGTGCCGTATCGAAGAAGTTGATCCCTCCGTCAAACGCCCGGCGCAGCAGATCCCCGGCGTCCTCAATGGACAGGCGCTGAATCGGAAGCGCCCCGAAGCCCGAGCGGGAAACCCTCAGCCCCGTGTTCCCCAGTTGCGTGTATTGCATTATGTACAATCCCCTCCCGAATTTGTAACGTAGCCATTTAGTTTACCCGGCCGAGCCTCACGGAGAGAACTAAACCGCCATATTTTATAAAAGCGCGGGCGAACAGGTTATCTGCCCGCGCCCCGTTTTTTTGAAAAATTTTCGCGCGTTACAGCTTCGCGGTTTTGGTCTCGCGCAGCTGTCCCTCCGAGGCGGCAACAGCGGCGGCGACGGCGGTGTCGCCCGTGACGTTCAGGCTGGTGCGCGCGGCGTCGAGGATGGCGTCAATGCCCGCGACCAGTCCCGCTCCCTCGATGGGCAGTCCCGCGCTCGTCAGGACCAGTGTCAGCATGATCAGGCCCGCTCCGGGAACCCCCGCCGTTCCGATGGAGGCCAGCGTCGCCGTCAGGATGATGCCGACCTGCGCGCCGATCGAAAGGTCGATGCCGAACGCCTGAGCGACAAACAGCGCGCAGACCCCCTGATAGAGCGCCGTGCCGTCCATGTTGATGGTGGCGCCCAACGGCAGCACGAAGGAACTGACGCTCTCCGAGACCCCGAGGTTGTCCTGAACGCTGGCGATGGTGATGGGAAGCGTCGCGGAACTGGAGCGGGTGACGAACGCCGTGATCGACGCCTCCTGAACGCCCCTGAAGTACCACAGAGGCGATTTTTTGCAGAACACGACGATCAGGCCGGAGTAGACAATGACTGCGTGGAGGATGCAACCCAGATAGACCGCCGCGATGACCTTGGCGAAGGGGGCCAGAATGGACAGGCCGTACTTCGCCGCCGTGATGGCGATGAGCGAGAAAACACCGTAGGGCGCCAGGTTCATGATCATGTGGGTTATGGAGTACATGACCTCGGCGATCGCGTCAAAGGCACCGATGACGCGTTTGCCCTTCTCGCCGGCAAACAGGCTGGCGACTCCGAAGAACAGGGCGAAGACGATGATCTGCAGCATGTTGGCCTTCACGAGGGAATCGAGAGGATTAGAGGGAAAGATGTCGAGGAACACCTCCAGCAGGGGCTTGCCCTCCTGCGCCTTTCCCGCGGCGCCCGCGATGTTCATCCCGACGCCGGGCTGGATCAGGTTTCCCAGTGCGAGGCCGATCACGATAGCGACGGCCGTTGTGACGAGGTAGAGAACGAGGGTCTTGATCCCGATGCGCCCCAGCGATCTGGGGTCTCCAACGGAGGCGGCTCCGACGACGATAGTGGAGAAGACGAGGGGCACGATCAGCATCTTCAAAAGCGTGAGGAAAATCCTGCCCACGACGTCCAGCAGGGGCATGACATAATCCTTCAGCGCCACGTTTTCGGCCGCCATCGGTCCCACGACGAAACCGAAGACGATGCCCAGCACGAAACCAATACTGATCTTCAGCAACAGCGACATCCCTTTGCCCTTCACAAAAATCACCCTTTCGATTTACGTAATCAATTCCGCTTAGTCTGTCATTATAACAGAGCCCCGCAGCGGGGCCCTCCCGCCGGCGCTCTATAAAATATGATATATTGTGTGCACAAACAGGGTAAACAGGGATGGAATCTCTCGTGAGTGACGTCATGGTTAAAGCCGGATCAGATGCGGAACTAAAAGAGAATGCGACAGAGGGGCATAAATATGGAGATATTGTCGGCAAGTTTCTGATAAGCGATACAGAGAGCTGATTCAACTCGCCAGAGTGCATGAAATGCTCCAGACGACATATTGGGCAGGGGAAAGAACAATGGAGACGATAAAGAAATCCATTGAAAATTCGTTGTGCTTTGGCATGTATGCCGACAGTACTCAGATTGGTTTTGCGAGATGCGTAACGGATTTTGCCACAATTTATTGGCTGTGCGACGTAATTGTCGATGATCGCTACAGGGGACAGGGACTGGGCAATGCGCTCATCAGATTTATAACCGAGCGCGATACATTAAAACCATTGACCGGGATACTTGCGACAAGAGATGCCCACGGCCTGTATGAGAAGTATGGATTCAAACCGGAAGAAACCATGCGCAGGAGGCCGCAGACAAACCAAATAGAACGCGGAGGCGAGGAATGTGAGCGATCACACGCCTGAGCTTCCGCCGGAACGACTGTTGGAAGATTACGAGGATGCCGTGCGAATACCCTAATGGGCTGATAAAATATGCAAAAAGAGCGTTTTTCTGCGCCGTGGGACTTTACTACAGGATTGCCGAAGGGAGTAAACGCTATGAACGACAAAAATAATACGGACGCCATTCACATTGCCCTATCCGTTTACGATCCCAGGGGAACGTATTCGAGACACGCCGGGGTCGTTATGGCCTCCATATTCGAGAACACGAAAAGCCCCGTTTGCGTCCATATTCTGCACGACGAGACGCTGACGGAGGATAACCGCGCGCGTTTTATCGAGACGGCAGAACCATACGGGCAACGTGTCGAGTTTCACGACGTATCGCCCTTGATTGAGCGTATGGGAAATGAGATTATCGAAATGGCGCAGGGACGAGGTTCGGTGGGAAAGCTTTTTCGTCTTACAGTTCAGGATCTTCTTCCTGTGGACAAGGTTATTTATCTGGACTGCGATATCGTGGTAAATATGGATATTCGAGAGCTTTGGGATATTTCCTTGGAGAATTATTCCATTGCGGGCGTTCTGGATCGGCCAATACATAAGCGTTTTTCTCTCAAGGCTCTCAGATTAAAATGTATGGGGTGTGATCGGAAAACGTATATCAATAGCGGCGTTTTGTTTATGAATTTGGCCCTCATCAAAACAAAATATAAATTGTTTCAGGAAAGTATCGCATGGTTTCAACGCTGCCAGCATTACTCCGATTTGGTGGATCAGGATATGATCAACTCCTGTTTTCGCGGCGATATAAAAATTATTGACAGCCAGTTCAATAATTGTTCCGCTCATCTCAAGTCAGGATTTCGCAGCGAGTTAAGCGAGGTTTCCGGTTGTATCCTGCACGCGATAATTACGCTCAAACCTTGGGAAACGTTAAGAAACTCCGCTTTAGACCGTTTATACTGGAAAGCGTTTCTTAAAACTTCTTGGGGCCGCCTGACTCCTGATGAACTCGCGGACTTCATGCTTGAAATAGCTTATAATTCTGAGACGACACACCGGCATACGTCGCAATGCTACAAAAAAATATTTTATCGATTGTGGCAAGATATTTTTTGCAACGAAATTGTGAGTATTATTGGGTTTTTGTTGAAAGTTATCCGTGATAGGTGCGGATGTTTTCTGCGGAGGCGAAAAGCGCGTGATTGAAACTAAAGAAACACCCATACCCCAACCCGGCGACAGGGTTATTTGGATTTCTTTCCGGACATTCGGTGATGTCCTCGAAGCCGCGGCGGCTGTCCGTAATTTCAAAAAACGCTTCCCGAATACGCACATAACCTTTTAGCCTCCGTTCAGGGCTCTGGTCCTGGACAAAAGCCCTGAACGGATCTTATGAAAACAGAGCGGCGCGGAAGTCGGTGGTGTCCGTCGGCTCTAACCTTTTTTGGCGGGGGCCGGGTCTTCCACTTTTTCGGTGATGCCCGCGATGTCGGCCGCGTATTGAGCGTATTCCTCCAGAGGGGTGTTGGCGCGCACGACCATCCTCGCGCCGTCCGGCGACCCTCCGCCGTGAATGAAGGCCAGCAGGCCGTTCCCTCTGACGAACCACTCGGACAGCCGAGCGGCCCTCGCTCTCGTTTCCGCCGAGACCTTCGGGTTCGCCTGGACGTACTTCATGATCTTCGGCCCCATGACGGGGTCGGTGCAGTCCTGATAGCTCGGGAAGCAACCGGTTTCGGCGATCCCTCCGCCGATATCCTGACAGATTCGCCGGACCTCCGCGTAAAATTTCGCCACGTAATATTTATTGGCGTGGGCCAGGGTCGGATCCGCGTAGAAAACGCCCGAAGGATGCTTCTCACCCGCCAGCATCGCCCCAAGGCCAAGGCCGTACACCAGTTCGTTGATCAGCGCCATATCCGTGATCCTGTCCCTGAATACGTTGGCCGACAGACCGTTAACCCTCGCCATCAGCATTCCCGCGCCGATCATGACGTCGCCCTGACCGCTCATGCAGGAGCCGATGGCGGCTCTGTAGTTTGACGTGAACCTGTTGATGCAGGTTCCGGACTGAGGCCACTCGCCGCACATGAATACCCTTTCGGCGGGGATGAAACAGTTTTCGAAAATAAGGTACGACGACTGATCGCCGTATCGTATCCCGTCCCAGCCCTCTCTTTTCTCGTCGACGTCGGTCTGGACCAGCGTCAGGCCCTCGATATCCCGGGGAACGGCGAGCGCCACCGCGAACTCCTTTTCGTTTTCCCGGTAGGTCGTGCCCGGAATGCAGATGATCTCATGGCACGCGGCGGCGTGAGCGATCATCACCTTCGCGCCGTTCACAACGATCCCGTCGCCGCGAACCTCGGTGACGTGGACGCTGTAGTCGGGCGAGGTCTGCTGGCCGACCTTTTTGCTCCGGTCACCTTTGGCATCCGTCAGCGCGCCCGCGATCTTAGAATCTTTGTGCTCGATGCCGCGCAGCCATTTTTCCAGGCGTTTGTGGTAATCCGTTCCATTCTGCTCGTCGATTTCGCTGGTGATCGACCACAGTACGTTGAAGCAGTTCCAGCCGGTGCAGGTTCCCGCTGCGCAGGTGCCCACCTTATGGAAATGGAGCTTTTTCACCTTTCCGTTGCCCCTCAGGTCCTCCGCGCAGGTCATCAGCGTATGCCAGCGCACGACAGTATCGCCGCTCAACGTGGATTTTGCCTTGAGAACGTTG
>JAITPZ010000033.1 GCA_031289165.1 Synergistaceae bacterium | reverse complement strand
CTCTCCAGACGCGCGCGAAAAGGGAGTTGATCGGGCGAAGCAGCGACTCCCGCGTCCTGAAGCTGACGTTCAGCGCGATGTCGCTTCCCGAAAGGCGGCTTTCCAGAACGGTGTCGGCGAAAAGCGTCAGGTCGGCGTGGCGGAAGCGATAGATGGCCTGTTTCGGGTCGCCCACGAGAAACAGTTTCGCATGTTCCTTCGCCTGCAGGGCGCGGATCATGGAGTTCTGCAGGGGGTCCGTGTCCTGAAATTCGTCGATCAGAACGTGCAAAAAGCCCTTCGCCTCGTCGTTCGCTTCGATGGAACGGGCGGCGAAGTGGATCATGTCCGTGAAGGAGAGAAGCCCCCGGCGCCGCTTCATCCCGTCCCACGTCTCCCACGCGAGGGCGGAAAGACGCATAAGCGCGGCGCGCAGTCGCCGTTCCTCCCCGGAGAGGGGCGCGTCCGGCGAAAATTCCGACAGGCTCCGCCACTGCTTCCGCTCGTCGCGCCACTCCGTGACGGTCTCTCCCAACCGGTCGCGGAGCGCCCCGAAGAGCCTCGCGTTCCCGCCGGTCAGATTCTCGCAGAGATCCAGGAAAAATCGCCTTTTGAGATCGACGTCCGGGAATTCTTCCGCAAGGGGGCCGATCCACCGATCAAGGAGTTCGGCCAGAGAAATAACGGGGTTTTTACGCTTACCGCTGGAATTCAGGGAAACAGAGTTCACCGAGTTCCTCCCGGTTCCTTTCATTGCCTTTTCGCGCGCCTCGACAATGTCGTCGCGGAAGTCCTGGAAAAGGGTCCGCCAGAGTTGCCATGCCTCGTTCCAGTGAGGTCTGAGCAGTTCCGTAACGGAGCCGGCCATTGATTTTGCCCTCGGATCGTCCTCCCGTTCGGCCTCGTCCGCCCATTCCCGAATCGTCTCCCATGAGTGTCCAAGGCTTGCGTGAAGCTCGGTTACGTTGCGGGCGAGGTCACGGAGCGTCGCGGGGGACCACTTCTCCAGCGCGGCGGTCAGAACGGGATCCTCCTCCAGATGCCGCGCCGCGTCGAGAAGCCTCCTGCCGCCGTGCGAGCCCACGAATACCCGCAGCTCCATACTTTCCAGCGCGCGCTCCAGCGCGCCCCAGAATGCCTCCTCCTGCGGGGCGCTGACGATGGAGGATCGGGGATCGATGTCGAGCGACAGGCCGGACTCCCGAATCAGGCGCGCGGCGAAGGAGTGGATGGTCGAGATCCACGTCTCGTCGAACCCGTCCCTCAGAGCCTGCCAGTCCCTTCGGTTCTCCTGTTTGCCGTCCTCCGGCTCATCTCCGGGGGAAAAGCGGGCCATGAGGTCGAACGTTCGCTTTCGAATCCGCTCCTGCATCTCGCGGGCCGCGGCCTCCGTGAAGGTCAGCGTCAGAATGTTCTGCGGCAGGCATTCCCGGTCCGAGAACAGGAGCCGCGCGAAACGCGCGGAGAGCACCCACGTCTTCCCCGTCCCCGCCCCCGCGCCGACGGTTATCAGATCGTCATCGCAGGTCACCGCGCGCCTCTGTCCCGGCGGCGTCCCCTCAGGCAGCAGTTCAGTCGTCCAGTTGCCCATCGCCGTCCTCCGTTCCATCCCGTCCCTCCATACTCCATTCTTCGCCCTCTTCGGATTCTTCCGAGGCCTCGCCGCGCAGCTCGCCTCTGCGGCAGACGCCCTTCATGTCGCAGTAACGGCATGAGTCCGCCACGTAACAGGGCTCGTAGCGTCCGCTTTTCAAAATGGCCGCGGCGCAGCGGAGAGCGGTCCCGGCCTCCGCGACGCGCTCCTCCAGGGGGTCGTCTTTTTTGTCGGGCGCTTTTCTGCCGGGAAGGTAGCAGGCGGAAACGCCCGGCGTCGCGGTCGCGAAGGTTCCGGCGAGCCCTCCGTCCCTGTGTCCGAGAAATCCGACGCCCGTAACCCGATGCTCGGGAAACTGTCGGCCGTACATCAGGGCGTAGGCCGAAAGCTGAAGGCCGTACCGGAACGCCTCCCGATCCTCCAAAAGATCCGCCGGAAGGTAGCGGCGCGAGGAGAGGCGGGGAAGCAATTTTTCGTAAGCGGCGCTTTTGCCCAGCTTGTAGTCCAGAATGACGACCTGTCCGCTTCGCCCTGCGTCCGAATTTTTATTCAGCAGCTCCACCCGGTCGCAGCGCCCCGTGAAGACTACTCCGTCCGTTTCCAGGGAGAGGGAGAGCTCCTCTTCCATATACAGCATTCTGTGCCCGATGCCGGACGCCGCGAGGCGATCCAGGATGTCCTGCTGGACCCCGGCGAGACGCAGCACGTAGAACTCCAGGTTTTTGAGGCTTCGCCGCAGACGCCGGTCGAACAGAATACGTCGAAAGGGCTCGTAATCCTCCTCGCCCCGGAGCGCTCTTTGCCACTCCCCGGACGCGAGAACGGAAAGAGAGGGATAAGGAAAATCCTTCATTGAAGCCGAATCCTCCCTCATCGACCCCTTCTCCATCATCCCCTCTTCCGTCGCCCTGCGCCGCCAGACGTTCTGCCAGATTTTATGGGTCAGCTCCCCGGCCTCCGCGCCGTTCAGAAGGGTCGTCCGACGCTCTCTCAGCTTCGCGTTGCGTCGGAGCCACCAGCGGAAGGGGCAGTCCAGAAGCTCGTAAAGGTCGCTCACCGAAAGGCGCGGGCGCTCGACCCCGAGGCGCGCGACGGGCGCTCCCCGCTCGGCCCGCTCCGACAGGGGGACCTCGATCGAGGGGAAATAAGCGTCTCCGTCCGCGGGCGTCAGGTCGCTGATCTCGACGACGGGCGCGGAGATCAGCTCCCACAGCGACATGTCCCCGATGAAAGAATCCAGAAGCGACGTCCTCCCCGAGGGGCGGCCCTCCTCGTCCGTCGCGGAGTGGGAGACGATCGTCAGGTCGTCGCCCGTCTGCATCAGCCGCCGGAACAGGGCCTCCTTCTGCACGCGCCGGTCGTGCGCGGAGGGCAGCCACGCCGAGGCGGCCCGCATTCGCTCGCGTTCCCCCGCGTCGAGCAGAGGGGAGGACGATTGAACCCCGGGCCAGTTTTTCTGCGTGACGTCGATCATGATCCACACGGGATGGGAGGCCAGAACGGGCGGAGCGGAGTAGAGGGTAACGGCCCCGCCGATCGGCGGACCGGGACGTACCAGCGTGTCTCCGCACCAATCCATCAGAAAATCGAGGGCCTCCCCGCCCTTCAGGACCACCCTGCCCGCCGCTCCGAGATCGGGCTGCAGCTCGCGCAGCGCGAGGCGCTTGGCGTCGACCTCCGCCGTGGACGAGGCCAGCTCTCTGAGGTTTTCGTCGAGGTCGGGGCTGGAAAACGACATGGAGGCGAGGGCGTCCAGCCAGAGCCCGGAGGTCGTCAGAAAGTCGTGAAGCGCCGTGAAAATCCCGAGAGGCGTGGAGCCCTTTTCCATGGCCCGGCAGAACTTCACCGTGGCCATAAAGGCCCTGAGCGCGCGTCGGGCGCTTTTCTTTCGGTTCGCCCCACCGCGCGCCCCGTCCTTTTCACGGTTTTTCAGCCAGGACTCCCACTCCCGAACTCCCCGGGGGCCGGCGGCAAGGGCCTCGTCGACGGAAAACTCGCCGCCCGCCAGGCAGGGATGCGCGAGGACCAAAGCCGTCTCCCAGGGCTCCAGCCCCTGAATCCAGGCCACCCATATCGGGGAAAGAAGCGTCCCCGGCAGAGTGCGCCCGATGCTGCGCCCGCGCGCCAGGGTGAAGGGAACGCGGTAGCGGCGCAGTGCCGCCTCCATCGCCGCGCCGCGGCGTTCCGGAACCATCATCCCCATCGCGCCGAAGCCCGGAAACGGGTTGTCCGGCAGCGTCGCCAGAAAGCCCGCGCCCGCGTGCCAGAGCGCGAGCTCGCGCGCGACGGCCTCCGGCTCCAGAGAGAACTCCGACGCGCCCAGCGAGACGATCCTTCCCGAGGATGGCGAAACGGAAACCTCCAGCGTTTCGAGCTGCGTCGTCGCGTCCTGAAAATCCCGCAGCTCCGCTTCCGGCTTGAAAACGATCGCCCGGCGACATACGGCGTCGATGCCTCGAACGAGACCGAGCTGGGAGTGGGTGAACGACATGAAGCCGACGAACGCAAAATTACGCCCCCCGCCCCAGGCGCTTCCCGCTGTCTCGACGATCTTCCTCGCCCTTTGGGGGATCTGCGCGCTGTCCATCAGGCCGTTGTCGCTCAGGTAATCGAGATAGCGCCGATAGAGCCGCGACAGGATCCGGGAGGTCGAATTGTCGTGCTCCGCGGCGAACTCCAACTGTTCGACGGAGACGTCCTCGTTGATCAGCTCGCGAATGTCGTCCGACAGGATGTCGATGAACCCGCCCCGCGCCAGTCCGGGCCAGCGGTTCGCCAGCTCGCGCTCCTCCCTCAGAAAACTCTCCACAATGTGAAACAGAATCAGGCGATGGTCCGGCGGGTCGATCTGCCTCTGTCGCGCGAGGCCGACAAATCCGCTTACGTCGTCGTACAGGTCCTCCCAGTTCCAGAGATGCCCCCGACGCTCCGCGTTCAGCCCAAACTCCCGCGCCCCGGTTCGCCCCCTCCACCAGTCGCGGTCGCGCCGCGAGGGAACGATGAAAGTCGTCTCCTCGTTCAGATGCTCCCTCAGAAGAACGTCGAGTCCGGAAAGCCCGTGGTACGGAAAGACTTGAATCAACGGCAACAAACCCCTTCGAAAGATGATCGAATTAAGTATACCGGTTTGCCCGGGTTTCACGTATTATGGGACCGCGTTTCGGGTGGATTATTTCCAGCGATCCGCTGTAAAATCCAATGGGAGAGGTTTCGTCAATACCGGGCGGTTCGGCCTGAAGGGAGCGATAGACGCCAGGATGATTCGCCTGATTGTGTGGTTCTTTCTTTTTTCCTTTATTATGCGCCTGTTCAGACGCCCTTTCGTTTCAGTACGAGGTTTTTGGAAAGGCGGCCCTTCCACGTCGCGCCACAACGCCGAAAGACGCGATGACGGCCCGTCGGACCGAGGGGCGGAGGAGCGTTTCGAGTTCAAAAAACGCCACTCCATGGAGGCCGGCTCGATGGGCTACATCTGGCGAACGGCGAACGACGGACGATGCCCGCAGCACAAAAAACTGGAGGGCCGTTTCATCCCCTGGGACAACCCGCCCCTGGTGGACGACGTCCCCGTCCACGCCGGCGAGCGCGCGGACTGCTCCTGCACGACGGAAATCGTGTATTAGCCGTCGCCCCCCGCGTAAATGCCGCTCCCTGCCTGAAATCTGATGAAGAAACTAAGCGACCGACACGACTCATTCTTCGTCGGTCGTCTGCTTATGGTGATGAAAGATGCGAAAGTGTCTGAGTCGCTGGAAAAAGCGCAGAGGCAATAAGTATCCCGTCGAAAAGCTGCTTATTGCCTCTGCGATCTGCTGGATAGTGGGGCTGATTTTCTGGTTCTGCTTCTGGTAGCCAGCGATGGCTGGCACCAAAATCTTAAAGAGTCCACAGCCCCTTCTCTGATGGAGAAACTAAGCGATTCGCACAGCTCGTTCCTTGCTGGCTCACTGCTTATGTGGCTCTTATTTTATATCACCTTTTCCTCTTGCGCAACTGCCCGGCGCGCCCGAAAGGCGCATACCTGGAGAAATGGTTCGCTGACAAATGCGTCGCGTTCTCGTCAAAAGCAAACGCTCTGACATTGCGTTATAAAAAATACCCCGGGCTGACGTCGCGATGAGTCAAAACGCAAAATTTGAGAATTTGCAGCAGAGATGATCAGATTGCGAGGCGTGTGTCTTCACTTCATCGTGCCTCTGCGCTCTTCGGCGTTGTCCCGTTGCCGGGGAGATCGGGGGATTGATTCCTGTCATCTGCTTCTTCGAGGTCGTCTTGTGTGGCGCGGGTTGAACCGGGATATTTCGGTTTTGTCACCTGCATAAAAAACGTGGAATATATTGCCTGGGCAATGTA
>JAITPZ010000291.1 GCA_031289165.1 Synergistaceae bacterium | reverse complement strand
TTCTCCATACGCAGAAGCCCCGTCATTCCATTTTCCATGCCCGCACCTCTCTTTCCGCCGCTGTTATCGGTCATTTCGCAGACAGGGAAAGGGCAGACAGCGCTATCTTCCGAGAGAGAGAAATCGGCCAAATGTCGGACAAGCGTATAATTAAGTGGGGTTGTGTTAAAAATTTAATTTGCAGGAGGGGTCATGGCATGGGTGCGCTCAGCGTTGTGGCGTTCAATGGGAGTCCGCGTAAGGGGGGGAACACCTCGCGGATGATCGGGGTTGTTTTTTCCGTTCTGGAGGCCGAGGGGATCTCCACGCGCGAGGTACAAATCGGTGGGAACAAGGTTCGAGGCTGCGTCGCCTGCGGTCAGTGTCGCGCGAAAAATTTGGAGCGCTGCGTTTTCGACGACGATCCCATAAACGAGTGGGCTGGAATCATGAAGGAGGCGGATGGGATCATTCTCGCCTCTCCCACTTATTTCGCCAACGTCACGACGGAGATGAAGGCGCTGATCGACCGTGCGGGTTTTTCCGGCAGGCAGTTTCTGTACAGGAAGGTGGGCGCGCCGGTGGTGGTCGCGCGTCGGGGCGGGGCCATGCAGGTTTATAACGCGCTGATGACCTTTTTCGGCATCACGCAGATGGTCGTCCCCGGCTCCAGTTACTGGAACATGGGATACGGTCTCCAGCCCGGCGACGTGGAGAAGGACACGGAGGCCGCGGATACGATGAAGAACCTCGGCGCCAACATGGCCTGGGTTCTGAAGAAGCTGCACGCCTGACGTACGACGGAAGAATATTTATCAGGTCTTTTAATAACGGGGTACAGGGGTCCAGGACCCCTGCTGAAGGAGTCCTTATGATGGAAAAACGATTTTTCACCGGCGCGGGAAGGGAGATATCCCTTCTGGGGTTCGGGCTCATGCGTCTGCCGCGGGTCGATCCCGCGGGGACGGACATTGATTATGCCGTCGCGGAAAAGATGGTCGCGCGGGCGCTTTCGGCCGGGATAAACTACTTCGACACCGCTTGGTTCTATCACGACGGAAAGAGCGAAACCTTCGCCGGGGACGTCCTTTCCGCGTATCCGCGCGAAAGCTACTGCCTGACCTCCAAGATGCCCGCGTGGATGGTCGATTCCCCCGCCGACGTAGAGCGCGTATTCGGAGAGCAGCTGAAAAAATGCAGGACGGACTACTTCGACTTCTACCTTCTCCACAACCTGGGCGGGGAGAATTACGATCTGGCGTTGAAACACCGCGCCTGCGAATTCCTCCGCCGAAAGAAGGAGGAGGGGGTGATCCGCAGGCTGGGGTTTTCCATGCACGACGGCGCGGAGAAGCTCCAGCGGGTGGTGGACGCGCACGAATGGGACCTCGTTCAGATTCAGCTCAACTACATCGACTGGGAGACGCTGGACGCGAAGCGGCAGTACGAGATTCTGGAGGAACGGGGCATTCCGGTGGTGGTCATGGAGCCGGTGCGCGGCGGCGCTCTGGCCAGCCTTCCACAGGCTGCGGCCGACATTCTGAAAAAGGCCGATCCGGAGGCCAGTCCCGCCTCCTGGGCGATTCGTTACGCGGCCTCGCTGCCGGGGGTGATGACCGTTCTCAGCGGAATGAGCGCCCCGGAGCAGCTGGAGGACAACATCAAAACCATGACCGACTTCCGCCCGCTGTCCGACGCGGAGCGGGCGACTCTGACACAGGCGGCCGCGATCTACCGGGGTTCGGGCGTCATTCCCTGCACGGCGTGCCGCTACTGCATGGACTGTCCCGCCGGCGTGGACATTCCCCGCGTTTTCGCCGTCTACAACCGCTACCTTTCCTCCCTGTCCTCCGACAATCCCGAGGACTCCAGAGTGGCCGGCTTCCTCTTCGACGGCGGCTACCGCTCGCTCTCCAAGTCGCAGCGGGCGCACAACTGCGTCGCCTGCGGCGTGTGCCGGGAACACTGCCCGCAGAAAATCGACATCCCGCGGCACATAAAGGAAATCGCCGACTTCGCCGCCCAAAATTTCGAGGCCGCGAGGTAAGGGAAAAAGTCATAAAGACGCAATGCCCCATAATCGGGGTCAGGGGGTCCACGACCCCCTGCGAGGTTTTTTGACGAGGGGGCGGAGGCCCGGATGCCGATAAACTTCATTCGTAAGTTATCGACATCGCTTAAAAAAAAGCCCTCCGCCTGCCGACGGGGACCCGGGAAGAATTTATTCTGTTAAGATATAACTTACTCGACAATGCACATTAATGTCGCCTGAGGTGAATGACATGGCTTTCAGATTTCCCGAATACCGTATGCCGAATTTCGACGCTTCGCCGCTTAAAAACGCGCCCGCGGCCCGGACGTCCCTCGTCGAACGGGACGGCGTGGCGCCTGAGGGGTATCACGCGATGTCCATTTTTCCGGAGTACTTTAAGATCGAGGACCGCTGGATACTTCCGGAGGGGAGCCGCATGGACGCCGTTCCCGTGGTTCGCGCCGGCCGGGAGGCGTGGGTGGACGTCGTGGAGTTCCGCCGCCTCGTTCGCGGGGACGCGGTTGTCCTCGGGCGAACGGAGGACGGCAGCGAGGGGATTTACGTCGATTCTCGCGCTTTTATGGAGGAAGAGGCTCACGATGCCTTCGCGTTCCGTTCCGGCCGTTCGCGGGAGACCGCCTACTCCCGCGACTACGACGAGCTGTACGAGCTGCTCCGTCACGAGCGGGACCACGGGTACATCGTATGGGTGGCGGGTCCCGCCGTTTCGTTCGATTACGATTCGAGGCTTTCCATGATGCGCCTGATCGAGAGGGGGTACGTTCACGCGCTTCTGGCCGGCAACGCTCTGGCGACCCACGACCTCGAGGGCGCGTTACTGAAAACCGCTCTGGGACAGGATATTTACACTCAGGAAAACCGCCCCAACGGACACTACAACCATCTGGATCTGCTCAACATCGCGCGGGGGCACGGAAGCGTCGAAAAACTGATCGCGGAGGAAAAGATCGCGGACGGCATCGTTTATGCCGCGCTGAAAAAAGGGATACCCACGGTGTTCGCCGGCTCCATCCGCGACGACGGCCCTCTGCCCGGAGTGATCGGCAATGTTTACGAAGCTCAGGACGCCATGAGGGTCCACACGCGAAAGGCCACCACCGTCATCGCGCTGGCGACCCAGCTTCACACGATCGCCTCCGGCAACATGACGCCCGCATACACCGTTCGGGACGGAAAGGTCCGCCCCGTGTACCTCTACTCCGTCGATATCTCGGAGTTCGCCGGGAACAAGCTCCGCGACCGCGGGACCCTCTCCGCCATCCCCATCGTGACGAACATCCAGGACTTTCTGGTGCACCTGAAGAACAACCTGTAGAAGATCGACGCGGCCCGCGCCCCTTACGCCCGCAGCGGGTCGTCGAGGGGCGCGGCGTCGATTTCCCGCAGCAGCTTCTGTTTTTCCCGGCTCAGGCGGCCTCTCAGGTAAAAGTAGTTGGAAACGTGGGCGCTGGTGAACAGGCAGTCCTTCAGCTCGAGTTTTTCGATCAGAAGCCGTGTTTCGGCCAGGACCTGCCGAAACGTGGGGAGGCGGAAACTTCCGTCGTCGAACAGCGGAGCCGGCCCCGCGTCGTCGCCCGTGTGGAGCACCAGCATCCCCAGGTACTCCGGCTGCATTGCGTTCAGGACGTTCGCCGTCTCCAGGATGTGCTCCTCCCACAGTTCCTCGCCGCCGAGCCCGGCGATGACGCTGATGGACTGTTTGATCCCCGCGTCCCGCAGCATGACGGCCGAGTCGACCATTTCCCGCGCGGTGATCCCCTTGTTGACGGCCGAGAGAACCCGGTCGCTTCCGGACTCCAGTCCGATGTAGGCCATATCGACCCCCAGCGCCGCCAGAGACCGCAGCTCGTCCTGCCTTTTGTTCAGGACGTTCCGCGCGGAGGCGTAGATGCGCACGGCGTCCAGGCGGGGGAACAGCCGTCCGATTTCCTCCAGAACCGCCGTCAGAAAGGGCATCGGCAGGGCAAGAGCGTCCCCGTCGCAGAGAAAAATCCGCCGAAAGCCTCCCACAGAGGACGCCGCCTCCCGAAGGTCCGCCATCACCTCGTCCAGAGGCCGCACGCGGTACTTTTTGTCCCGGTACATGCTGCAAAAGGTGCATCGGTTCCAGGAGCAGCCGATCGTGGCCTGCACCAGCAGACTGTCCGCCTCCGAGGGCGGCCGGTATATCATTCCTTCGTAACGCATCGCACTCATCCTCGCAGTTCAGGCCCGCGGGCCTCGATCGACGTTATACATGCCATTATACATACTGCGGCTCTGTTCGATCGCGTCATTATGATTATTCCAGGGGACGCCCCGCCGTTTGGGCATCTCCCGCGCCCTGCCGCAGATAGCTCTCCAGATTAAACAGCGCAAACAGAGGAATATTGAGCAGCCCGCCGTCGAGCCGCAGGTTGGACAGCGACGTGCGGATCGCCAGCTTTGGATTATACCGTTCCCGGAAGACTTTCAGGCTTCTCGCTCGCAGATTCTCTCCCGCTTTGACCTCAACCGGGTAAATGTCCCTGCTGTCCGCAAAGACAAAATCCACCTCCGCCGTAGCTTCCGAACTCCAGTAATAAATATTGCGGATGAAGGCGTGCCCCGTGAGCTCCGACAGGACAAACTGTTCGGTGAGCGACCCTCTGAATTCCTCAAATATCTTTATCCCGTCCAGTATCGCGTCCGGCGACAACTCGCTCATGACGCGCAAAAGCCCCACATCGAGGTGGTACAGTTTGAAGGCTTTCAAATCCTCATAAGCCTTCAGCGGCGCGGCGGCCTTCGTTATCCTGCCGACCCTGCGGAGCAAACCGCTGTCGAGCAGCCACAGCATGGCCTCCTCGTACTCCCGCGCCCGCGCTCCCTCGCGCACCAGACCATAGATAAATTTCCTGTTTTCCTTTGACAATTGTGACGGAACGCTGTTCCATAAGTGCCGCAGCTTTGGCACTGCGCCTTTCGGCGCGTGTTTGGAAAAGTCGTTTTCGTAAGTTTCCAGTATGGCAAGCTGTTTTTGCTCCAGCACCGAAAAGTCCCGCGTTTCGAGCCACGAGCTGACCGCCCCCGGCATACCGCCGATGACAAAGTACAGTTTCAGATAATCTGTGAGCCTGTCGGTTATCGCCTTTGGTATCTCGCGGATTCCGTTGCCCCGGATAAACTCGATCAGCGTGTCCTCGCCGCCCGCCAGCAGGAATTCCTCGAAGTTGAGCGGCTGCAGGGTGAGAAAGTCCACCTTGCCGACCGGAAACGACGTGCCGCTGTGGAGCGCAACGCCGAGGCTCGACCCGGCGCAGCATATGGCGTACTCCGGCGCGTTTTCCGCGAAATATTTGAGAGAAGTCAGGGCACGAGGGATTTCCTGCACCTCGTCAAATACCAGAAGCGTCTCCTGCGGCCTGATTCTCCTGCCGTGCAAAGCGCCCAGCAGGTCAACGATCCTCTGCGGAGAGATGTCGCCGTCGAAGGTTTCCCGTAAAGCCGGCGCGTTCTCAAAGTTGATGTACAGCACGTCGTCGAACGCCGTTTTACCGAACTCGCTCAGGAGCCACGTCTTGCCGACCTGACGCGCCCCTTTCAAAATCAGGGGCAGTCGGTTCTTCCTGTTTTTCCATTCAATCAGATCTTTTATTAAAAGCCGCTGCACAGGCGTCACCTCACATTTTACGAACACTATATCACTCTTTGAATCACATTTTATAAAGATAAAGTATGAACGATCATCACGTTATTCAAAGATAAATTCGATCGTACCTGCGTGATTTTCCAGGGGACGCCCCGCCGTTTGGAACGCCTTCCGTCCTCGCCTGTTCCGGATAATGGATAATATGAAGGCCAAAAAAGACGATGAAAGAGTTGATTAATACTGACCTTAAGATTTACAAAAATCCAACAGAGGGATATTTTTGCCTTTCGGACCTCAGAACTTCAGCCTTTTACCTTTCAATATCAACCCCTTAAGTTGTTGATATTGTTACCTTTATGACCTTTACGCAGAAGCCTTCCCGGTTCGATTACGCCGCGCGCCGGCGCCCGTTTCCGGGAGGAAAAACAAAACCAGCAGAGACAGCGCCACAAGGGCGGCGCACATCCAAAATGCCCGCTGATACCTGGCCAGCACCCCGAGGTTCCCAAAAAAATCCAGCAATACCCCGATTGCGTAGGTACACAGGGCGGAGCTCAGGAAGCTGGCTGTATTTCCAATGGCGATGACCAGCCCGGTGGATTTCGGAGGCCCCAGCTCCTTCATGACGGTCCAGTACAGGACCGCGGAGGAGTTCGCCAGCCCTATCCCCAGAAACGACGCGAACACGGCCCATATTGGCAGGTTGTCCACGCCCAGCAGAACGAGCCAGCCCGCGAGATGCAAAAGCGACGTCATCGCGAGAAGAGGTCTGCGCCTTCCCCATCGGTCGGACAGGCAGCCGATGAGTATCCCGCCTCCCATCATGCCGAGGATGAGGCAGCCCGTGAGAAGAGAGGCGAAAACGGCGTCTTTGCCGTAAATTTCCATGACGTAGGAGACCCCCCACACGGCGGACAGCGCCATATAGGGCCCCTGCGTCAGGCAGTACGCGGCGAGCGCGGCCGGCATCCCCGGAGCCTTCAGAATCTGCCTCAGCTCGCGCGGAAGGTGAGGTTTTTCCTTTTCGTCGATGGAGGCGGGGCCGAACGACGGGCCGTCCGGCCGGTCGCGGACGTATTTCCATATATTCCAGGCGACCAGGAGGGAAAAAAGGGCGATGCCCGAAAAAATGACCCTCCAGTGGACGAGGGAGACCAAAAACGCCAGAGGGTACTGCGCCGTCAGCGCCCCCAGGTTTGTAAACAGCGCCACGATCCCCGAGACGGTGGCGAACTCGTTCGGGTGGAACCAGACGGACTGCGCCTTCATGAGGCTGACGAATATGGCCGCTCCGGCCAGCCCCATGACGAAGCGCCCAACGTAGAGCAGCGTCAGGTCGTGAGTGAGCGACGACACGATCGCGCCCAGCCCTACGAACAGGAACGCGACGGAGGAGGTGAGGCGGGGGCCCGCGTGGTCAACCGAGTACCCCATGGGAATCTGTCCTATCGTGTAGGCATAAAAATACATGGACGCCGCCAGCCCGAACTGCGTCGCGGAGAGCATGAAGTCCGCGCTCAGCTCGACGCGAACGACCGAGAGCGAGCTTCGCTGCAACATGCCGACGGCGTGGGCCAGCGTAAGCACCCCGATGACGCTCCATCGCGACAGGGGCGCCGGGGAAGGGCGATCTGAAATTTTTTGCATACTCATTGGGCGTTTGTTTCCTCCAGTATGAAATATGAGAAGGGCTCCCATGTCTCTGAACATACTGTATCACACCCGGCGCACGATTCGCGGTTACATTGCACACCGACTCCCCATTCTCAATTGTTTTTCCGCTCCGCCGCACCC
>JAITPZ010000288.1 GCA_031289165.1 Synergistaceae bacterium | reverse complement strand
CCGCCTCTCTCAATAGCCCTCGGTGATCCTGACGGGGACGCCGCGGCCTCTCAGGTACTCCTTGACCTCCGCGATGCCGAGTTCCCCGAAGTGGAACAGCGAAGCCGCCAGCGCGGCGTCGGCCTTTCCATCCGCAAATGCCTCGTAAAAATGTTCCTTCGTTCCCGCGCCGCCCGAGGCGATGACGGGAATGCGCACCACCCCGGCGATCGCCGCCGTGAGTTCGAGGTCATAACCGTCCTTCGTTCCGTCGCGGTCCATGCTGGTGAGCAAAATTTCTCCCGCGCCGAGGCGCTCGGCCTCCCGCGCCCATTCCACGGCGTCCCTGTCCGTCCTGACGCGACCCCCGTTCAGGTACACGTCCCACCCGGGGCCTTCCTGTCCTTTTTCCCCCCGGCGTTTCGCGTCGATGGCGACGACGGCGCACTGGCTGCCGAAAAAGGTCGCGACCTCGGCGATCAATTCCGGACGCGCGAGCGCGGCGGAGTTCAGGGAAATCTTGTCCGCGCCGGAACTCAGGATCTTCCTGACGTCATCGACGCTTCGAATGCCCCCTCCGACCGTCAGGGGAATGAACACCCGTTCCGCCGTTCTGCGGACGAGGTCGACGATGGTGTCGCGCCCCTCGTGGGACGCGGTGATGTCGAGGAATATGAGCTCGTCCGCGCCGGCCTCGTTGTATCCGGCCGCGATTTCGACGGGATCGCCGGCGTCCCTCAGATTTATAAAATTCACGCCCTTGACGACGGAACCGCCGGAGACGTCAAGGCATGGAATGATCCTTCTCGTCAGCATGGTGGTAGAATTGGCCCCCTTAGAATATAACTGCTGAAACCCTGGGGCTCTGCCCCAAACCTCGCAAAGGGCCGTAGGCCCTTTGATCCCGATTATAAAAAACCTATATTGCGGGGTGTTCGAAAATTTTCAGAGCCTGTTTCAGGTCGATGGCTCCGTCATAGAGAGCCCTGCCGATAATGGCGCCGCGGACTCCGATTTTCTCCAGTTCCCGCAGGTCCGAAAGCGACGCGACGCCGCCCGAGGCAATGACGTCGATTCCTCCCAGGGCGACGAGGTCCTTTGTGGCGGAGACGTTCGGACCCGCCATCATGCCGTCCTTCGCGATGTCCGTGTACACGACGGTCCGCACCCCCATATTCCTCATCCTCGCGCAGAACTCCACGGCTTTGACCGAGCTGACCTCGCCCCATCCCTCCACGGCGACGTACCCGTCCTTCGCGTCGATTCCGACGACGATCCCGTTTCCGTAAGCGCGGACGGCGGCTTCAACCAGCTCGGGGTCCCTCAGCGCGGCCGTTCCCAGAACGACGCGGGCGGCGCCGAGTTCGAGTTTCCTTTCGATGTCCTTCATGCTCCGGATGCCCCCGCCAAGCTGGACGGGCACGGAGACCGCGCGCAGGATGTCGGCCACGGCGTCCTCGTTCGTTTTCCCCTCCGCGCCTCCGCGCGCGGCGTCGAGGTCGACGACGTGGAGGAAGGAGCTTCCCGCCCGCTCCCATTCGGCGGCCTGCCCGGCCGGCTTCCCGGAGAACGCCGTCTCGCGGCTGAAATCCCCCTGAACCAGACGCACGCACCGGCCGTTTCTTATGTCAATGGCGGGGAAAAGAATCAACGGTCCACCCTCCGAACGTCGCCGCCGTCACGTAGGACATTCCCCGGAAGGCCCTGTGGGGCCGAGGCTCCAGCGTGGCGAATTTTTTCAGGATCTTCATGCCCTGCGCTCCGCTCTTTTCGGGGTGAAACTGGACCGCGTAGACGTTGTTCCATTCCACCGCCGCCGTCAGCTCCGCGCCGTAGAACGTGGAGGCCGACACGTAACCGGGCTCGGTCTCCGCGCTGTAGGAATGGACGAAGTAGACGTAAGGAGTGGAGTTGGCGGCCCCATCGGGGCCGTCGGAAGTCTCGCGGGGCTCTCCGAAAATGTCACTCTTCTTTCGGATGGTCAGGCTGTTCCATCCGATGTGGGGGATTTTTATCTCTTCCCCGGAGGGGAGGCGGTCGGGAATGCGGGTCACCTTTCCGGGCAGAATTCCAAGCCCCCGCCAGGTTCCGTTTTCCTCCCCGACCTCGAACAGAAGCTGCATACCGAGACAAATTCCCAGAAAGGGCTTGCCTCGCTCGATTTCAGATTTGATTTTTTTTGACCACCCCTGACGCCTCAGCGTCTGAATGGCGCCCTGGAAGGCCCCGACGCCGGGCAGAATCACCCTGTCCGCGCGGTCCAGATCGTGCGGAGCGGTCGCGATGAAAATCTCGAAGCCGAGGCTGCGGAAGGCGTTTTCGACGCTTCTCAGGTTACCCATGCCGTAGTCGATGATTCCAATCATGATATATCCTCCTTATACACACGAAAACAGTGTCCATGACCCTGGAAAATCCCTGGTTTTTCAGAGAACGCCCTTTGTCGAGAGCACGCCAGCGACGCGGGGATCCATTCGGGTCGCTCCGCAGAGCGTGCGTCCAAAGGCTTTGAAGAGGGCCTCCGCGACGTGGTGAGCGTTTTTCCCCGCCAGAATCCGAAGATGCAGGTTCAACCCCGCGTGCAGACAGACCGCCCGGAAAAATTCCTCGATCATCTGCGTGTCCATGTCGCCGATGCGGTCGGTCGTGAACGTCCCCTCGAATACGAGGCAGGGGCGTCCCGAAATATCGAGAGCGCAGAGGGCGAGGGCCTCCTCCATCGGGAGGATCTCGTGAGCGTAGCGGGCGATGCCCTCTTTTTTCCCCAGCGCCTCCGCGATCGCCTTTCCGAGGACGATTCCCACGTCCTCGACGGTGTGGTGGCAGTCCACGCAAAGATCGCCCTCCGCCCTCAGGTCGAGATCGAAAAAGCCGTGCCGCCCGGCGAGCGTCAGCATGTGATCGAAGAACCCGATGCCGGTCGCGACGTTCGTTTTCCCCGTGCCGTCGAGGTTCAGCGACAGGCTGACCTTCGTCTCGGTGGTCTCGCGTTTTACCTCGGCTCTGCGCTGCACAGCACCCCCACCACCTTTCCGTTCTGTTCCGTTGTCCCCACGGTGATGCGCGCGTTATGGAGCCCATCCGTTCCGGCGTAAGTCCGGACGAAGATTCCGTTCTCCTCCAGCAGCGCGCCGATATCGCGTTCGCTCCGCACAAACAGGAAGTTCGCGTCGGAGCGCGAGACCTCCAGCCACGGAATTTTTTTAAGTTCACGATAGAGTTCCTCGCGCCGTTCGTTCAGGTACGCGACGCGGGAGGCGTACTCCTTCGCCTCCTCGACCGCCCAGGTCGCCAGAAGCTGCGACAGCGTCGGGATGTTGAAGGGCGGCTTCACCAGATTGAGGGCGTCGATCGTTTTTGCGTCCGCGACGGCGTAGCCCACCCGCGCTCCCGCGAGGGCGAACGCCTTCGAGAAGGTGCGCAGGACGATCATGTTCGGATATTCCCCGATGTGCGGGATCATGGTGGACTCCGCGAACTCTCCGTAGGCCTCGTCCACGACCACGATGCAACTCGCCTTTTCCAGTACGGAGCGAATCTGCCCCTCCGTAAGGCTTTGGCCCGTGGGGTTGTTGGGGGAGCAGAGGAATACGATCTTCGCGCGCGTTTCGGCGGCCGCGCGGATGAGTGCCGCGACGTCGGAATCCCCGGATTCTCCTTCGGAAAGGGGAACTTCACGAACCTCTCCGTGATTCAGGCGGGCGGAAATCGCGTACATGCCGAAGGTGGGCTTCGGAACGACGACCGTGTCCTCCGGTTCCAGAAAGACCCTGCAAATACCGTCGATGAGCTGGTCCGACCCCACCCCGCAGGTCACGTTCCCAGGCCCGGCCTTCCAGAATTTCGCCAGGGTCTCCCTGAGCTGCGTGTTCTCGCTGTCGGGGTAGAGGTTCAGGTCCTCGTTCAGGTTTTTCGCGTCCTCCAGCCACGCGGCCAGCCTTCGACGAAGCGAGTCGGGGAGGCCGAAGGGGCTTTCGTTGCTGTCGAGCTTGTAGCGTCCTCTTCTGAAGGGGACGCTGTAATTTTGCATGGTTCTCAGGTCACGCCGCACGAGGGCGACGATATCGATTTTGTTCGCGTTCATCTAAGTTCGACCTCCGTACCGTCTCTTTTTTCCAGGGCGTTTCTCAGTTTCGTGATCAGCTCGGCGATGTGCACCCGCTGCATTTTCATGCTGGCGCGGTTGACGACCATTCGAGCGGAAAGAGGCGTGATCTCCTCGAGGATGCACAGGTCATTTTCCGCCAGGGTCGAGCCGGTCTCCACGATGTCCACGATCACGTCGGCAAGCCCGATGATCGGCGCCAGCTCCACGGAGCCGTTCAGCCTGACGATCTCGACCGTTTGCTGCTTTTTGCGCCCGAAGTAGTCGAGGGCGATATGCGGGTATTTCGTGGCGACCCTCAGGTTGTTGCCGTGCCGCAGCCTGTCGCGCGTCTCCTCGCGTCCGGCGACGACCAACCTGCACGCGCCGAACCCCAGGTCCAGCACCTCGTAGAGGTTGCGCTCTTCCTCCAGCAGCGTGTCCTTCCCCGCGATGCCGACGTCCGCTGCCCCGTAGTCCACGTAGGTGGGGACGTCCTGCGCCTTCGCCATAAAAAAGCTCAGATTCGGCTCTTCGCTGGAAAAGACGAGGCGGCGCGAGGCCTCATTCAGAATTTCCCGCATCTCTTCCCGGACGACGCCCGCGCGTATGAAAAGGTCGATCGTCCTGCCCGCAAGGCGTCCCTTGGTGAGGGCGAGGGTCAGTCCGTCCACAGCGTGACCCCCGCCCTGTCCGTGCCGTCGAACCAGATAACCCTTTGGATACCGCGCCGTCGCGCCTCTCGCAGGTTCATCGCCGCGTCGCCGGTGAAGGAAGCGGCGCAGCGCATTCCCTGAGCCCGCAGCTCGGAGGCCGCAGAGAGCGCGAAGCGGCGCCCCCCCGGTGTCCAGGCGATCAGAACGTCGGCCTCGGAGAACGGATCCCGGTCGTTCTGCTTTTCCAGAGCGCCGATGACGTTGTGGACCTTGACGATGAACCCCACGGACGGCAGGTCGACGCCGAAACGGGCGACGAGTCCGTCGTAACGTCCCCCGTCCAGTATGGAAAACCCCAACCCCGACGTGTAGCCCCGAAAGATGATGCCCGTGTAGTAGTCCATGTTCCCCGCCATGCTCAGGTCGAACGAGACGTATTTTTCGAATCCGTAGTCCCGCAGGGCGGCGTGGATGTTTTCGAGGTTCGCCACGGCCGAGCGCGATTTTTCGTTCTTCGCCCCCTCCCGGGCCTCGTCGAGAATTTCCGGCCCGCCGTTGAGAAAAGGCAGGTTCGAGAGGAGGCGGCGCATGTCCTCTGAGATGTCGTGTTCCCGCCCGATGGCCTCCGCTGTGACGAAGTCCCGCGCGACGACGCGGTCGCGCAGCTCGTCGCGAACGGCGGGTGCCAGGTTGCACTCCTCCAGCATCCCCTGCAGAAACCGCACCTGCCCGATGTCGATCCGAAACTCCTTCAGCCCGGCGGAACACAGCGCGTCGATGCCGACGGCGAGCACCTCGGCGTCCGCATCGTCGTTCGACGGCCCCATCAGCTCGATCCCCGCCTGCGTGATCTCCCTCAGTCTGCCCTGATAGTTCGGGCTGTAACGGAATACGTTCTGGACGTAACAGAAACGCAAAGGCTTGCCGTCGGGCTCGAAATTCGTGGCGACGATCCGCGCCACCGAAGGCGTCAGGTCGGCCCGCAGCGCCAGCATCTCTCCGTCCCTGTCGATGAAGCGATACATCTGCCTCGGATCGACGCTGCCCTTGTCCGTAAAGACTTCCACATATTCGAGCGTTGGAGTGCTTATGGAAGAATAAGCGTAACGATGAAAGGCGGACTCCAGCGCGTCCTCCGTCCGCCGTTTGAAAGCGTATTCCTCCGCCAGACAGTCCCTGAACCCGTCCGGCGTGTGCAACCCATTGTCTCTCATTCTCTCCCCCGCCCAAACTTTGATTTATTCTTCAATTCATATCCCATATTTTATCATGCTAACATGATGACGTGCAATGACATGCCTCAACGCCATTCAGGGAAGCCAGTATACGTATGAAGTTGATACGGTTTTTGGGGAATATCTATGGGTGTCTAAAAAGCAAAAAACCCGCTTTGGCGGGGTTAATCTATCTTAGATGCCTCTGATTTTTTAAACTGGCTCCACGACCAGGACTCGAACCTGGAACCTAGTGGTTAACAGCCACCCGCTCTGCCGATTGAGCTATCGTGGAACATTGCACTCAAAACATTTCAACGACGGCTACTATACACCAGAAAGTTCGTTCATGTCAAGTACTCGGCGACACCTGGCCAATAGATGGGGGTATTGTGCTTTTTGGGCGATAACGGACAGGCAATTATGCTGACGTTGATTTTCAGGTATCCATCTGATAAGTTACTCTGAGTGAGGATCTGAGCGATAACGGGGGAGGGAAAATTTTTATCGTGTCAAAGCCGTCGGTTTTGAAATGTGTACTCTGCGGGAAGGAATTTGACCCGGACGATGCTCCATATACCTGCGACGTCTGCGGTCTCGACGGGACGCTGGACGTCCTTTATGATTACCGATCTGTCGGGACTCGCCTTACCCGCCATTCTCTGAGTCAGAACCGCGATCTGTCCCTGTGGCGTTACAAATCCGTGCTGCCGATTCTGGAAGAGGCGTCCATTCCCGCTCTGAGCGTGGGGTGGACGCCTCTTTATCGCAGTGAGACCCTGGCGCGGACCTTCGGCGTGAAGGAGGTGTTCGTCAAGGACGATGGGCGCAACCCCACGGGCTCTCTCAAGGACCGGGCCAGCGCGGTCGGCGTCGCAAAGGCGCTCGATTTGGCGAAAAATCAATCCGGGCGTCCCG
>JAITPZ010000281.1 GCA_031289165.1 Synergistaceae bacterium | reverse complement strand
GCGATTCTTTTTATCGGGCCGGGGGTGCGGTGAGGGACGTGAGCGGGAGGTTCCCGGATGACTCCCCACGAGGCGTTGGAGGGCGTGGAAATTCTTCTGTGCGACGGTCGCCGCATCGTGTTTGAAACGGACGATGCGGAAAACGGCGTGGCCGTTCTGCGCGAGGAGTCGCATTACGATATGGAAAGCGCGTAAATCAGTATCAGGCATGGAGCAGGCATGAAAATTTCCTGCGAAATTTGAGCTTGTATGTTTTTTTCCTGTGTGATAAAGTGTTTTGAACAGTCTATGAAATCCGGCAAATCAGGAGAACCTGGTTTGCCGCGCGCAAATGCGATGCGATTGCTTAAATCGGGGAGGACAAAGATGTTTGACCTCAGCTCAATGAATCAGACGCACCTCGACACCATTCGGGAGATCGGCAACATCGGTGCGGGGCACGCGGCGACCGCGCTCTCCGATCTGTTGGGCTGTCCGATCGATATCGACATTCCCAAAGCGGAACTCGTCTCGATATACGAGCTGGACAGCTATTACGACGATCCCGATGCGAGCTACGCGGCTGTATTCGCCTCTTCCGACAACGACGTGCCCTTCAATTTCATGCTCCTGATCAGGGAGGACACCGTGAACAAACTGGTCGGCCTGCTCGTTTCGAAACAGTTCGGAACGCAGATGGACGCCATGCCGCAGGAGATGATCGACAGCGCCCTCGGTGAGATAGGCAACATTCTGCTGGGCTCCTTCCTGAACTCCGTGAACGGCCTGCTGGGGCAGACCAGCGGGATCACGACGCCGAGCGTGACGCACGACATGCTCGCCTCGATCCTGAGCGTAGTCTCGGCCATGTTCGGACAGTACGGCGACATTGCGCTCGTGACGAAATCGAACCTCAACGTCGTGCCCGGAGGGGACACGCGGACCCATTCACTCGACGCCAACATTCTGCTGGCAAGCGAACCTCAGGCGCTGGAAGCGCTTTTGGAAAAGCTGGGGGTAATGGGCGCATAGCGCGACTCAGAACCGAACGGCGCTGCACCCCATAACCCCTCATGCCCCCGCCGAAGCCTCAGGCTTTTGACTGAGAATAATACGTGGCAAACTCTTTGTCGTGGACGAGTATGTGGTCCTTCAGCCAGCCGACCACGCTTTTGTTGATGGCCATCTTGTTGGTCAGCGTTGGGCCCTCTTTGGTGTATTTGTTCTTCAAACCGTTAAAGAGGGTCACGTAAGCGTCGTGATAATTTTTATGTTCCGTCGCCCGCGGGTATTTCGAGGTCGTGTGCATTTTCTGTTCGTCGGTAAAATGTTTGACGATATATTTTCCCAGAAAATCCAGCGTTTCGCCGAAGCGATTTTCCCTGCCCGCGTCCAGCAGGTTGTCGATCTGCCGAAAAAGCTCTTTGTGCTGCTCGTCGATCGCCGCAATCCCCGTCTCGAGAGATTTGTCCCACAACATAAATTTCTTCCTCCCCTTTTCCCGAATGAAATGTCCTGGTTCGAGATGCCAACAGGCCCAGAATTTTTTTAAAATTATACCAAAATAAATTTATTCAGTAGATATTCTATATTGAAACCTCGATGTTGCGGATATGGTGAAAAAATCGGCAGGAAGGTATAGTATAGAAGTTATTTACCGGGACTCAGAACCGAAATTCGAGCGGAGATTTGCAGACGGAGGTCCTAATTATGGAGAAGAAAAGTTTTTACATCACGACCCCGATTTATTATGTCAACGATATCCCGCACATCGGGCACGCCTACACGACGATAGCCTGTGACGTGATGAGCCGCTACATGCGCATGAAGGGGTACGACGTTCGCTTTCTGACGGGGACGGATGAACATGGGCAGAAGATTCAGACGGCGGCCGAGGCCAGGGGGATGACGCCGCAGGAGCTGGTCGACAAAATTCACGTCAACTTCCGGGAGCTGTGGAAGGTTCTCAACATCAGCAACGACGACTTCATCCGCACGACGGAGGATCGGCACATCCGCGTGGTGCAGGCCATGTTCAAAAAGCTGATGAATCAGGGCGATATCTACAAGGGCAGCTACGAGGGCTGGTACTGCGTGCCGTGCGAGACCTACGTTCCGGAGTCGAGCATGGGGGAGAACCGGACCTGCCCCGACTGCGGTCGGCCTCTGATCACCATGAAGGAGGAAAGCTACTTCTTCAGGGCCTCGAAGTACGTCCCGGAGCTCATCGAACATTACGAAAAAAACCTGCAGGGCGTGATGCCCCGCATTCGCTATAACGAAATCATGAGTTTCCTGCGCGGAGAGGTGCGCGACCAGTCCGTCTCGCGCACGACGCTCAAATGGGGGATTCCCATCCCCGGCGACGAAAAACACGTGGTTTACGTCTGGTTCGACGCCCTGATCAACTACGCGACGGCGGTCGGCTACCTGGACAGTCAGGAGATGTTCAAAAGATACTGGCCCGTCGTGCGGCATATGGTCGGCAAGGACATCATTCGTTTTCACTGCGTGATATGGCCCCTGATGCTGCTGGCCCTGGGGATCAACGTTCCGGTGTCGGTGATCGCGCACGGCTGGTGGACCGTGGACGGGGAGAAGATGAGCAAGTCCAAAGGCAACGTCGTCGATCCCTTTAAAATGGCCGAACTCTACGGAGCCGACGCCTTTCGGTATTTTCTGCTGCGCGAGGTTCCGTTCGGCAACGACGGCGACTTCTCCGAAACGGCGCTGGTGGGGCGCATCAACAGCGACCTGGCGAACGACCTGGGCAACCTGCTGAACCGTACGCTTCAGATGATCGTCAGTTACGCAAACGGGGTCGTTCCGGACGGCGGCGGCAACGGTTTGCAGGGGGGCGACCCGCTCGATCTGGAGCTTCGCGCGTTCGGTGAAAGCACTCTTGGACTGGTCGATCAGGCTATGGCGACCTTCTCCTATGACGAGGCGCTGAAGCAGATCTGGGCCTTCATCGGCCGGGGCAACAAGTATATAGATGAGACGATGCCCTGGAAATTGAATAAAGAGGAAAAGACGGAGCGCCTGCGGAGCGTTCTGTGCAATCTCTACGAGGTGTTGCGGCTTTCGGCGCTTCTGGTGGCGCCGTATATCCCCGAGTCCGCGGAAAAAATATGGAAGCAGCTCGGCTGCGGCGGAAGTCCCCTCTCGGCGCAGCTCGACGAGTTTCGCTGGGGAGGCGGCGCGGGAACGAAGGTCGATAAGGCCGAGGTTCTGTTCCCCCGTATCGACCTCGAGCAGTGGAAAAAGGATCGGGCGTCGGCGTCCCCGAAGCCGGAGGAGAAAGAGCGAGATGTCGAGCATGAGGCGGAGATCGACGTCGACGGATTCCGTTCCGTGGAGATGCGCGTGGCGCAGATCGTCAGGGTGGAGGAGATCCCGAGATCGAAAAAACTCTATAAGCTCGAGGTCGATCTGGGGTACGAGCACCGGACGATCTGTTCGGGCATCAGGAATTTTTTCAGGCCCGAGGAACTCGAAGGACGGCGCGTCATCATGGTGACGAACCTGAAGCCGGCGAAGCTGTGCGGGGTCGAGAGCAACGGGATGATACTGGCCGCCAGCGCGGGAGAGGGAGAAAACGAGCAGGTGGTGCTCGTCGTTCCCGCCTCGGACGTCCCGCTGGGCAGTCGGGTGCGCTGACCGGCCGCAGTCATGAGTGATCCCGCCGCGTTTTCAAAACGCCCGATTCACAAAAGAGACTTCGCGTTTCTGCGGCAGGAACTGGATTACTGGCAGCGATCGAACCTGCTTTCCGAGGAACAGGTTCACGCCATCGGCGGCCTTTACGATCCCTCGAAGAGGGGGCGAATGTCGCAGGCGCTCGTGGCCCTCGGGGCGATGCTCGTGGGGTTGGGATTCCTGAGTTGGGTCGCGGCGAACTGGATGGAGTTCAGCCGCGTTTTCAGGGTAGGACTGATTCTGACGGTGTACGTTCTGTCGATTCTGTCGGCCTGGCAGATTGAGTTTTCGCTGCCCAAAACGTCACGGGCCCTGTTGCTTTTGGGCAGTTTTGTCTACGGCGGGGGCATTTTCCTGATCGCGCAGATATTCAACGAGGGCGGACATTACACGACGGCGCTTTTTTGGTGGATGGTCGGAATCGTTCCCGCGGCGCTGCTGTTCAGGGACGGCCTTCAGCTCGTTTTACTGCAGGCCGTTGCCCTTGTCTACATCAACGGATTTTACTCCTGGTGGCATTATGGTTTTTACGAGTACGGAGCGCGCGCGGCGGGAGTGGCGGATTTTCTGTGGCGCTTCGTCCGGCGGCCGGAGCCGCTCCTGGTCGTTCTGATCCTGTGGGGACTCTGGTGGTTTATCGACAGCGAGTGGAGTTTTGGTTTCAATCTGAATGTTTTTATCGTCCTGACCCTGCTGGGCATTCAGAGTGCCCTGTTCTTCAACGACATCGTGATGTTCCTTATTTTCGGAGTTTTGCCTGGGACGGCGCTCGGCGTCTGCGCCTTTGGCCGCTGGAAAGGGGCGCTCGGCGGATGGGGCGTCGCGTTGCTGGGCCTGTGCGGGCTCGTTCTGACCATTCCCGAGGTGTGGCACAGGTCGCGGGTTCCTGGAGAAGCAATCTTCTGGATGAATAAAAACCTCATGGTCTTTTGGGCGGCAAACCCCGAAGTCGCGTGTTCCATCGGCATGGCGATTTTTGTGGGCGTCGCCATGCTCTGGTTCGTCAACAGGGGGATCGTGGTCGCCGTTCCCTTTTTCTGCCTGTTGATTCTGCGTTATTACTTCGACCGTTTCTACGATTTCATGCCGAAGGCGATATTTTTCACCGTTGGAGGGCTCATTCTGGCCGGGATGGGTTTCTGGCTGGAGCATCTCCACAGGAAGCGCCGGGAAAAACGATGGAACGCGGAGGTGCTGCCGTGAGGCGCGCCGCGAAGTACCTTCTGATTATGGTCGTCCCCCTGGCCGTGCTTCTGCTGAGGCCGCTGACCTCCGCGCTGGTGCTGGCGCGGGGGGAGGAAGTTCGCCTCGAAATCGAGCCGTTCGACCCGCGCGACATCTTTCGGGGCGATTACGTGGATCTGAGATTTGCCATCGAGGAGGTTCCGATGAGCCTGATGGACCCGCGTCCCGGGGAAGAAAATTCGCAGGACGACGAGGCTTCGATTTACGTCACGCTCGCGCCCGACGACAGAGGCGTTTATCATCCCCTGCGCCTGACAAAAACAGAGCCTTCGAAGGGCGTCTGTATCCGGGGACGCGTGCGCCGTCACAGGTCTTTGCCGGACGACGACGATACCGTGGTCATCGATTACGGCGAGAACCTCCGGCGCTTTTACGTGAAGGAAAACACCGGCCTCGAACTCGAAGAAGCCGCTCGGAGGGGCAACGTCGAAGCGATCGCCAGGGTATGGAACGGCAGAATTATACTGGACAGGATCGAAATTATTTCCATGAAATGAAATTTTTTGTTTTGATAATGGGGTTCAGGGGTCCGGGACCCCTGACGGGGTTTGGGGCGGAGCCCCGAGATTTGGGTCGTGAAATATACATTTTGAACTTGCCCTGAAGGGAAAATCCGCTGAGGTCATAGTCCTTCACCTCGGATATGAAGTTATAGGCCGCTTCGACGTTGAACCAGCGGGTGACGTCCATTCCCAGCAGGAAGCGTCCTCCCCAGGCGCCCCTCCAGCCCGTATCGACGCCGGCGTCGCGATCCTCGAACCTTATGCCGTAGCCCGCGACGCCGACGCCCGCGTACGGCCTGACGCTGCCCGAACCGCTCAGACCCCAGCGCACCTGCAACCCCACGGGGACGACCCAGGCGTCGTTGTCGTTTTTGTCCGCGTGATAAAGACCGAACCAGGGAGAAAAACTGAAACCTCCCGCCGCGAACCCGTCAACCAGCGTTTCCATGTTCAGAGTTACCCCGATGCTCCACCATGAACTTCCGAACGCGTCGCGGGTCTTTGAACTCGTCGGGAAGTATCCGCTTACCGCCGGAGACAGAAAAAACAGTTTTCCTCCATCCTCCGCGGCGTTCGCGGCTCCGACGGGGGCTGTCGCAAATATCGCGCACAGCAAAAAAACAGCCAGCGCGTCAACACCTCTTTTTCCCGCCATGTTCCTGCCCTCCGATTCTTCGCTTTTCCAAATCCCTGTTCCTTTATAATATCTCCTATTCTTGCACCGATACGGCCGGGACGCAAGCATCAACGTGATGTTTCGCGCAGAATCCGTAGTTTAATGTTACTTTCATCTGCGATAATTCGATAGAGTGAACGCGTTCAAATTTTCGAGTCAGGGAGATATGGATATGCGGAGAATATTGACGATATTGACGGTGCCGGTTGTGGTGTTTTTTACGTGGAACCCCTCGTTCGCGTACGACATCGACGGGATATGGCTTCTGGAGGGAGGCGGATACGCCTCGAAGGGAGTAGTGCGGGTCGCGCTGTCGGACAGCGGATACCTGGATATCCTGACGGAAACGGAGGACGGAAATCAATATCTCACGGGTTACGACGTCAGAGTGAAGCTCGACGCTTCGAGGCTCGACATCAACGCCTGGGCGTACTCGAAAAGGGTGGATCTGCCGGTCCCCGTCGGAATGCCCGAGCTCGACCCCACGCTGAGTCAACCCTTCAGGCTGCCCTCGGTGACGGTGGACGGGATGACCTATCAGGTTACGCTGACCTCGACGACCTCGGGGACCGTGAAGATTTACGGGAAGCTCGACGTGGATGTTGTCGGCACGGTCGATATCGATTCCGAAAGCATTATTTGGAAGGAAGGCACGGACAGGCCCGACATCGACGACAAACTGAGCGGCTGCAGCGCGGGCGTCCCGCTTTGGGCGCTGCTGCTGTTGCCTCCGTTGCTGGTGAAAAGGGGCCGGAAGCGGCGGGAATGAATCTGCGCGCGTGAAGCGGAGAACCCGCGACGGACGGGAGACGGTGTTTCGCGGGAGGTTTCAGGGAATTTAATATGGAAGATTTTCGTGCCCGATTTCCCTTTTCCGAACGCATTAATGTAAAATAGAACAGTTATTCGAAAAAGTGGATCGCTTCTGCTCGAGAGATTTTTTCGGGAGGACGATCGCGTTTCGACGAGGGGAGGAAAAAGGGTGGCGTCTGGTGCAGGGACGGAAATGTCCGTGCTGAAAAAAATACTTTATTACTCGGACATCGGCGTAGCTCTTTTGATGGTTCTGGTCGTCGGCATGTTGGTCATCCCTCTGCCGACGATGCTTATAGATGTGCTGTTGGCCTGCAACATCACGATGGGCGTCGTGGTGCTGCTCGTGACCTTTTACGTGAAGCGGGCGCTGGATTTATCCGTCTTTCCTACGCTTCTGCTTATCGTTACGCTTTTTCGCATCGCGCTCAACGTGTCGACGACGCGTCTCATTCTTCTGACCGGTTATGCCGGCGAGATTATTCTGGCCTTCGGCGAATTTGTCGTGGGGGGAAATTACATCGTCGGCGGCGTCATTTTCATTATTCTGGTCATCATTCAGATGCTCGTCATCACCAAGG
>JAITPZ010000279.1 GCA_031289165.1 Synergistaceae bacterium | reverse complement strand
GCAGATCAGGGCCGAGGAAAAGGCGATCATCTTCATTTCGCACAAGCTGGAAGAGCTGATGCAGATAGGTGACGAGATCACAGTTCTGCGCAACGGGCGAAAAATTTCGAACGCCCGGGTGAGCGAAGTGGACATTCCCTGGATGATCGAACAGATGGCCGGGCGCTCCGTGGACCAGAATCAAACCTTTTTTTCGGAGAAGGTGTCAGATGAGGTGCTGCTGAAGGTGAATAACCTTACCGGCGAGGCCTTCAGCGACATCAATTTCGAGTTGAAAAAAGGAGAAATACTGGGCTTTTCCGGGCTGAACGGCGCGGGGAGGACCGAACTGACTCAGGCGATTTTGGGCATTCTGCCCGTATGGAGCGGGGACGTGGAGCTGGACGGGAAAAAATGGAAGATGGGCGACTCCAGTTTCTCCGTCAGTAACGGTTACATCTACCTTCCGGAGGAACGCAAACAGGACGGTATCCTGCAGGATCTGAGCCTGAGGGACAACATCACCATCTCCATGCTGAACCGTGTGAAAACAGCGTTTGCCCTTTCCGGCAAAAAAGAAACCGTACTGGCGAGCGACGTGGTCGAGAAATATAACATCAAAGCCGGTTCGCTTCAGCAGGAAATTCGATTTTTGAGCGGCGGAAACCAGCAGAAAACCATCATCGGGCGCGCCATGTACTGCGCCCCCAGAGTGTTGGTGTTCGACGAGCCCACCAAGGGCATCGACGTTGGAACCAAAGCGGATATATATGCTCTGATGAAGGAGCTTGCGGAGGCATACCAGATCGGCATCATTTTGATCTCGTCGGAGATAGAAGAAGTGCTGAAATGTTCGAACCGCATCATCACCATGTATAACGGCAGAAAAGCAGGAGAATTTGTCAACACGGCCGAAAAAGCCGAAATTCTGAATTCCATTATGGGCGTTGCCAGATCCCAATCCGATCAAAAAAACGGCCATCCATTCCAGGCGGACGCAAAGAGTGCCTGCCTGTCATCGCCTTGCTGAAGGGGTGGAGGATATGAAAAGCGAAACCAATGCCGGCAGATTTTTGAGCGCGCTGCGAAGGAACAAGGTTGTCAACACCGGGTTTGTCTTTTTGCTGCTGGTGATGGTGGCCATCGCCGCCGCTCCAAATTTTCTCACCAACTACAACCTGCAGTCCGTCGTGCGCGATCTCGCCTTTGTGGGCATCATCGCCATCGGTCAGTCGTGCCTGCTGCTGTTGGGCGAACTGGACCTCTCCGTCGGCAGCATAGCGGCCCTTTGCGGCGTCGTCGGCGGGTTTATGATGGTGTTTTTCGACATCAATCCCTATTTGTCCGTCGTTTTATGCGTGCTGCTGGGCGGCGTACTGGGCTTCATCAACGGCACCATCATCACGCGGCTGAACCTGAACGCGATGGTGGTTACCATCGGTATGCAGGGCGTCTACGGGGGCATCAACCTCGTGCTGACCAAGGGCAAGGCCGTCACAAAAATCCCGGAAGGGATATTCTTTCTGGGAAGAGGCAACTGGTTCGACATTCCCATGCCGTTCGTCTTCACCATTCTGGTGATGATCGTGATGGTATTTGTCATGAAAAAGACGACATTCGGGCGTTACGTATATGCCATCGGCAACAACGTGCAGGCCGCCGCCATCCTGGGCATCAAAGTCAAACGCGTGCGTACCGCCGTATACATGATCGTCGGTATGCTTTCCGCCCTGGCGGGCATGCTGATGGTGGCCCGCCTGGGTTCTTCTCAGCCAACCATCGGCGCACAGTGGCCGATGAACTCCATTGCCGCGTCGGTCATCGGCGGCATCTCGCTTACCGGAGGCATCGGAAACCCCGCCGGAGCCCTGATTGGTGCGGCCATCATCAGCGTCATCCAGAATATCATCGTTCTGTTGGGCGTTTCCTCCTACTGGCAGACCGTTGTGAGCGGCGTGGTCGTGGTGGTGGCCATCTCAATCGGCTCTGTCTCCGATATGATTCGCACGCGCAAAATACGTAAATCGAAGGTGTAACCCGATTTCAGGGACAGAGGATAGAATCGCGAACGATACCCGCGAAGGGAGAGTATGGGCATGAAAAAGAAGATCATCAACAATCCCGCCGACTGCGTAAGGGAGTGCGCCGAGGGCTTTCTGGCGGCGTTTGGCGATAAGTACGAAAAGGTGCCCGAGGTGCAGGGGCTGAAGGTAAGAGAACCGAAGGACAAGGTCGCTTTCATGATTGGCGGCGGCAGCGGGCATGAACCGCTGTTCTCGTTCTTTCTGGGCGAGAACCTGGCGGATGTCACCGTGGCCGGCAATATTTTCGCGTCCCCCAACCCCAACAGCATCCTGAAGTGCGCTCAGTCCGTGGAGAGGGGCAGGGGTATTCTGATGGTCTACGGCAACTATGCCGGCGACAACCTGAACTTCGACATGGCGGCGGATCTGATGGAGGAAGCGGGAATAAAAAGCCGCACCGTCCGCGTGTGGGACGATATCGCGTCGGCACCGAAGGACCGCGTGGACGACCGTCGCGGTATAGCCGGCGATCTGTTTGTGGTGAAGATCGGCGGTGCCGTCACCGGCGCGGGTTTGAGCCTGGACGAATGCTATCGCGTCACCGCGAAAGCGCGGGATAACCTCTTCAGCGTGGGGGTGGCCCTTTCCGGAGGCGTCATTCCGGGCGAGAGCAAAGCGGCGTTCGAGCTGCCGGAGGACGAGATGGAATTCGGCCTCGGCGTACACGGCGAGCCGGGAATACGCAGGGTGAAGATGATGTCCGCGAACGAAATCGTGGACGAGCTGCTCGCCCTGATTCTGAAGGATTCCGGCATCACCGAAGGCGACGAGATATGCACGCTGATAAACGGCTTGGGTTCCACTACGCTGATGGAGTTGCACATCATGAACCGGCGGCTGGCCGCGCTTCTCAGGGAGAGGCGAATCGTCGTCCACGATATGGAGGTCAACTCCTACATCACCTGCCAGGAGATGGCCGGAGCGTCGATATCGCTTTTGAAGTTGGACGACGAGATCAAAAAATACTACGACACGCCCTGCGATTCTCCCTATTTCAAAAAACCGTAACGGCTGGCGGCAAAGAGAGACAGCGGGGAGGTTATGGATTTGTCGCTTCGCGGAGGTTACATGAACGATTACGAGGCTAAAGAGGCCATCCTGGAGATCGGACGGCGTATGTACAACAGGGGGTTCGTCGCCGCGAACGACGGCAACATCACCTGCAGGGTTGGTGAAAACGAGATATGGACCACACCGACCGGCGTTTCCAAAGGATTTATGACCTCCGACATGTTGGTGAAGGTGAACCTGGAGGGCGCGGTGCTGTCCGGTTCGCTCAAACCCTCATCCGAGCTCAAAATGCACCTGCGGGTGTTTCGGGAAAACCCGGCCATCCAAGGGGTCACTCATGCTCATCCGCCGGTGGCCACTGCGTTTTCCATCGCGGGCAGAGGTCTGGACAAGGCTATTTTGACCGAGGGGGTGCTCTCGTTGGGCGAAATTCCTCTGGCCCCTTACGCCACTCCGGGCACCGAGGAAGTTCCCGATTCCATCGCGGCCTTCGTGAACACGCACAACGGCGCCCTGTTGGCCAATCACGGAGCGCTCTCCTGGGGCCGCGACGTTTTCGAGGCGTGGTACAGGCTGGAGTCCATGGAGTGCTACGCCACCATACTGATGTACACCGACAGCATCATTAAAAAGCAAAACGTTTTGAACTGCGAGCAGGTCAATCGGCTGATCGATATTCGCACCCGCAACGGCATTCACAGCGGCGGGGCTCTGGCCTGCGCTGACTGTCCGGTGACGGCGGCGGGCGTACGGAAAAAGGACTGCGCCTGCCGCGAAAAAGAGACGGCCGACATAACCGGTGGCGAGATCGTGACCGCAAAAATACTGGAAGAAGTGGTTCAAAAGGTCATGGCGAAACTGGGGGGATCCTGATTGTCGCCGACGCGGGAAGAGAGGCCCGTTGTGACGGACCTGAAACGGCAGGTGACCGCCGCCGTCCTGGTCCAACTGGCTGCCAGCGGCGTTCGATTTGTGCCCGTGGCCGTATCGGCCCGGCACGTCCATCTGAGCGAGGAGCATATCGCCCGCCTGTTCGGACCCGGTCACAGGCTGGGGCAACGTGACTCCCTGAGTCAGCCGGACCAGTTCGCCGCGCGGGAAACCGTGACCTTCCGGGGAAGCCGGGGGGAGATCGGGGGAATCCGCGTATTGGGTCCCGCCCGCGCGAAAACGCAGGTGGAGTTGTCCGTCACGGACTGCGTGAAGCTGGGCCTGCCGCCGGAGGCGCGCATGTCGGGCGATCCGGATGCCACGCCCGGAGGGATGCTGATCGGCCCCGCCGGTGAGCTGTTCCTTGCGGAGGGGGTCATCGTCGCCCGCAGACACCTGCACATGAGCGACGCCGAGGCCCTCGTTTACGGCCTGCGCGACGGCGACGCGGTGTGCGCCCGGGTCGACGGGCTTCGCCCCGGAACCTTGGGGGCCGTGGTCGTGCGAGCGGGCCCCTCGCACCTGATGGAGCTGCATATCGACACGGACGAGGCCAACGCGTTCCTGCTGAAAACGGGGGATCTGGTCTCCCTGGAGGATTCCGTGGCCGCAGGGCGGATGCCCGCACCTTCAAAAGCCGAAGAGCCCGCGAAGGCCCCGATATACGATCTGATTACCGAACGGGTGGTGAACGACGCGGTCGGGCGTGGGGAAACCAGCCTGCGCCGCGCGCCGGGAGGAATCGTCACCCCCGCCGGACGTGATCGGGCCATGGAGCTGAAGCTTGAGATCGCCGGAGAATGAGAGGTTGTCATGCAGATATGCAGAGTGTTGGGTACGGTGGTCAGCACCCACAAAACTGAAAAACTTTCGGGGATGAAGCTGCTCCTTACAAGGGCGATCGACCTCGACACCTTTACGGAAAAGGGCCCTCTGCTGGTCAGCGTCGATACCATCGGCGCCGGGGAGGGGGAGGTCGTGATGACGGTGGGCGGCAGTTCATCGCGGCAGACGGCACAGACGGACAACACGCCTGTGGACAGCGCCATCG
>JAITPZ010000225.1 GCA_031289165.1 Synergistaceae bacterium | reverse complement strand
AATCTGACGATTGGGAAAAATGTCTTGTGCGATAAATACAACGTATTCACGGTTTCGTCCGGCGAAAAGCTTTTCAAATTGCTACAAAAAATAACGCCGAATTTCATCATGCTGGATATCGAGATGCCGAACGGAAACGGCATCGAAGTCACGCGGCGCGTCCTGAAGGAGGGAGGCTCCACGAACATTCTGATCCTCACGGCCTACAGCGCCCAACAGTACGTCATGGCGTCCATTCGCGCCGGGGCGAAGGGGTTCCTGCTCAAAACAGCCCCGTTCGACCAGGTGCGCAAGGCGATCTTCGACGTCGCGAAGGGCGTATTCTACCTCGATCCCGCCGTGTCCCTCAGGGACAGCCTGAAGGATCCGGAGACGCTTTCGGCGCGCGAAAAGGAAGTCCTGCTTCTGGCCGGTCAGGGGACGCCTGGACACGAGATGGCCTCTCGGCTCTCCATCACGGAGCGGACAGTGCAGGCCCACCTGGCCTCCGTCTACGGAAAACTCGGCGCTCGAAACAGGACTGAGGCCCTGCTGATCGCCCTGAAAAAGGGCATCGTCCTGCTGGACGAGCTCCGGCTCGAGGGCGAACGATGAAAAAACGGCTGCTGTTCATTCTGATGTTTCTGGTGACGCTCCTGAGCGCCCTGAACCTGTTCGTGACCATCTACGCCGGCAGGGAGCAGGAGGAGGCGATGAACTCCATGATGCGCTCTTACGTCATGGAGCTGGCGGAGGGTTTTAACAGCGGCGGCAGCCAGGCCACGTCGTATTCCCTGTACAGCGAGCGCAGGAACCCCTTCGGCGGGCGCAGCCTGATGCACTTTCGAATGCTCTCGACGGCCCCCGTCACACAGAACGCGGAGCAGGGCGGCGTCCTGGTCCTGACGAAGGACAGGAGAATCCTGACGGCGTCCCCGGGCGCCGAAAAATTGCTCGACCTGTGGGAGGGGGACCTTGCCGCCAGAGGTCCGACGGAGGTGCAGGGCGCCGGCGGCAACAGTTATTACATGGCCACCCGGGAGCTCGACGGGGGAATCTACGCGCTGGCTGCCGTCTCGAAGTCCCGCCTTCTTCAGCCCGTGACGGGGTTCTGGCGGTTCGGTATGATCGCGGCGTCGGCGATGTCCGCCCTTCTCCTGCTGGGGATGTTCGCCCTCTGGAAATACCTCGTGGCCCCGCTGCGGGGGGTCGCCGAGGCCATCGCGAACATGAAGTGGGGGAAGGAGCTTCCGGCCCTGCCCTCGGGCGCCGTTCTTTTCGAGATCGGCGCGCTTTCGGAGGCGATTCGGGAGCTGGCCGCCGGCGCGATGGCCAGGGAGGATCTGAAGGTCCGCTACATCGGCGACCTCGTTCAGGTTCAGGAGGATGCCCGCAGACGCCTGGCGCGGGACCTCCACGACGGACCCCTGCAGGGCGCCGTGGCGGCCATCAAGCGCATTCAGCTGGCGCGGGAATCCCTGAAACGCCTCGACGACCCGGCGACAACCCCCGGAGAGCACCTCGAAACAGCGGAGAACGTCTCGCAGGAGGTCGCCGGGGAAATCCGCGGCTTTTGCGACGAGCTTTCCCCCTCGTGGGTGAAACTGGGCCTGAAAAGCGCCATGTACGAGAACGCGGACCGCCTCGCCGCCTTCTACGGCGTCGAGATCGACGTCGAGATGACCCCGGAGATGGACTTAAATATGGACATGGACGCGGATGTCCCGGAGGAACACGTTCTGGCGCTGGTTCGCATCCTGCAGGAGGCGGTTTCCAACTCCGTTCGCCACGGAGAAAGCCGACATATCCGCGTCTCCCTGCACGAAAACGAGGGAGAACTGCATTTTACCATCGAGGACGACGGCAGGGGCTTTCACGTCGAGAAGGAGTCGGACACGGACTACGAGCACCTTCGCGCCACGGGGCACAGGGGCCTGTCCAACATGTACGAAAGGGTCCAGTTGCTGCGGGGAACGATACGCATCCGGTCCGCTTCCGGCCGGGGGTGTATTCTCGACATCCGCTTTCCCGTGAAGGATTGTCAAAATTGACAATAGGGAAGCTGTCGGTTTGCACAATGCGGTGAAGCGTCCCGCGGCGTATTCTGTGCGTATCGTGAGATTTCTGAAGAACTCGGAGGTGTTGTGTTATGCGCGGTTTTAAAGGATATTTGAGGTATTTGGGAGTGACGCTTCTGGCGCTGTCGCTCGCCGGAGCGTTCGCGTTCGGGCCCGCCTGGGCGGCTTCGGGGAAAAACGTCTACGCGGACAACCCCATAGTGCAGATCGTGAAGGACGCGTCACCCGCGGTCGTCAATATCGACGTGGAGACGATCTCCAGACGTTCGGCACTGCCCCTGCCCTTTCAGAACGATCCGTTTTTCAAACAGTTTTTCGGAGAGGACTTTCAGAGGTTTTCTCGCTCCGTCCCCATGAAGGGGCGCGGGTCCGGCTTCATCGTCTCGAAGGACGGGCAGATTCTGACGAACAACCACGTCATCGACAGGGCGGACAAGATCACGGTCACGCTGTCGGACGGCAGGACGTACGAGGCCCGGGTGTTGGGCAGGGACCCGACCTTCGATCTCGCGGTCATCAAAATCAAACCCGACGCGGACCTGACGACTTTGGAGCTCGGGGACTCCGATTCGACGGAGGTGGGCGAGTGGGTGGTCGCCATCGGCAACCCCTACGGGCTGGAGCACTCGGTGACCGTCGGGGTCGTCTCCGCCAAAAATCGCAGCATCCACACGGACGGCGTCAACTTCGACGGATTTTTGCAGACCGACGCGGCGATCAACCCCGGCAACAGCGGCGGGCCGCTCCTCGACATCCAGGGCCGGGTCGTCGGCATCAACACGGCGATCATCCCCTACGCTCAGGGCTTGGGGTTCGCCATTCCCGTGAACATGGCCAAACAGATCATGAGCGACCTCGTCGCCTATGGAAAGGTCCGGCGCGGCTGGCTGGGCATCTCCGTACAGAACCTGACGAAGGAGTTCATGGAGGCCTACGGCATCGAGGAGGAGTCGGGGGTCATCGTCGGGGACGTCTCGAGAGACTCGGCGGCGGAGCGCGCGGGGCTGCAGAGGGGCGACGTGATCGTCTCGGTCGACAGGGAGACGGTGAAGGACGTTCAGTGGTTCGTCAACAAAATTCGTTCTCTGGGACCCAACACGGAGATAAGGCTGAGGATCGTCCGCGAGGGAAAAACGCTCAACCTGACGGCCAGCCTGAGAGAAATTCCCGACAGCGAGGCCGACGCTTCCTCCGGCAGACCTTCACAGGGCGATGTCCTCGAGAGCATCGGGATCGGCGTTTCCAGTCTGACCTCCGAGCTGCGCCGGAAGTACGGAATTGAGAGCGGAACGGGACTGGTCGTCACCGACGTCGCGGGCAGTTCTCCGGCTCAGGCCGCGGGAGTTCGGGAAGGGGATCTGCTTCTGGAGGTCAACGGAAAGAAGGTCTCCGACCTGAAGCAACTCGACGATTCGGTGAAGAAGAGCAGCAACTCCATCGCGCTTCTGATCGAAAGGGACGGCAGAACGTTCTTCGTCTCCCTGAAAATGCGGTGAGGAACCCGGCGAAAAAACCGGAAAACGATGTCGTACAACAAACAGTGCGGGGAGAGGCGACTCTCCCCGCACTGTTGAATCGGGAAAAAAACGGACACAAATTCCTCCACAGAGGTTCTCCATGCATAAAAAGCTGACGGAGCTGCGTAATTACATACTCCCCTCGTCCTCATTATTCTCGTCAATGTACTCCAGGACCTGCTCAAAATCCTGGTCCGTAAGCTGGAGCGCAAGCCTCAGAAAATAGGGATTTGTAACGGGGGTCATGGTATTCTCATTCACTCTGAACGCCTCCTTTACCATGTGACGAGAATAACATGGATCAGGTATTACAGCAACAATATTTTTGCTGCAAAACTAACTATTGTTCATTCAGATGAAAGTATTATCGGACGACATCAGGTCCCATCATCTCACGTAAAAATTCCCGCAGGCTCCGGCGTTCGTTACCATCCCGGCCCTTCAGGGGGTCGGCCGTTATCAGCGCGTTCAGAACGGCCTCCTCCGTCGACTCGACCGTCG
>JAITPZ010000199.1 GCA_031289165.1 Synergistaceae bacterium | reverse complement strand
CTCCGTCCGGGGAGGCGCGCCATACGAATCGGGCGCGGAAAGGTCGCATTTCAGGCGAATCAGATCGCGGCTCGAGAACGCTCCGTCCCTGCCGGTCTCCAGCTTTTTTCGCAGGGCCGGTTTCAGGGCGTCCAGCGACTCGTAAAGCCGCTCAATAGTTTGATACTCCCCGATCAGCCGGAGAGCGGTTTTCTCCCCCACGCCCGGAACGCCGGGCACGTTGTCCACGGCGTCGCCCAGCAGGGCGAGGTAATCGACCATCGAAGCGGGGGAAAAGCCGAACTCTTCGACGAAGGCGGGCTCGTCGTAGTCCTTCAGCGTCGTGATCCCCCTGATCGGGCGCAGCATTCTTATCCCGGGGCCGAGCACCTGCAGCAAATCCTTGTCGGAGGAGACGATCACGGCCTCGCCCCCCTCCGCAGCAGTCGCCTCCGCCAGGGACGCGATGACGTCGTCGGCCTCCACCCCGCTCTCCAGGATCACGGGATACCCGAGGGAGACGAGCAGCTCCCTCAGCAGCGGGACCTGCGGCCGAAATTCTTCGGGGGTCGGTTTGCGCTGGGCCTTGTAGTCCGGAAAAACCTCGTGACGGAAGGTGGGCCCCGGCGCGTCGAAGACCACGACGCAACGGGAGGGCGCGACCTCCTCCTCCACCTTCATCAGCATGTTCATAAAACCGAGAATCGCGTTCGTGGGCGTCCCATCGGGGGCGGTAAGCGGCGGCACGGCGTAGAAGGCCCGAAACGCAAGCCCGTGTCCGTCGATGATGAGCACCTTTTCGCGCTTCGAACCGGATTCCATATGCAGTTCCTCCTGACCCTTTCAGCAGGTCCAATGACAGTACGTTTCGTGAGTTATAATAACGCATCGACCGATTTATAAACAGCATGATCGTCACGATCAACACTGGGCCAGTGCCCACCGGGAGGGACCAAAATGGAAACACGCGTACGCTTCGCCCCCAGCCCCACGGGCGCGCTGCACATCGGCGGCGGACACACCGCCCTTTTCAACTGGCTGTGGGCCCGACACACGAAGGGAAAATTCATCCTTCGCATCGAGGACACGGACAGGGAACGCTCCACTCAGGAGTACGAGGAGACCATCATGTCGGGAATGCGCTGGCTCGGGCTCGAGTGGGACGAGGGCCCGGACCGGGGGGGCGCGTTTGGCCCCTACCGTCAGTCGGAACGCCTTTCGATGTACCGCGAAAACGCCGAAAAACTGGTCGCGGAGGGGAAGGCTTACCGGGACGGAGAGGCGATCGTCTTTCGTGTGCTGCCGGGCGTGGAACTGTCGTTCGACGACGTCGTCTACGGGCGCATCGAGACGACGAGCGACGGACTTCGGGACAGGGAATCGGGCGACCTCAAGGACATCGTCCTGATCAAGAGCGACGGGATGCCCACCTATAACTACGCCGTCGTCATCGACGACCACTTTATGGAGATTACCCACGTCATTCGGGGCGAGGACCATATCTCGAACACGCCGAAGCAGCTCCTGCTCTACGGCGCCTTCGGATGGGCGCCGCCGTTTTTTGCGCACCTTCCGATGATCCTGGGCAGGGACAAAAAGAAGCTGAGTAAGCGTCACGGGGCGACGAGCGTCTACGAGTACCGCGACATGGGTTACATGCCGGACTCCGTATTCAACTTTCTGGCGAACCTGGGCTGGTCCGCCGGCGAGGACGCCAACGGTGCTTCGAGGGAAATCTTCACCCGCGACGAGGCCGCGGGGTTTTTCGAGCTGTCCCGCGTGACGCGTAAGGCCGCGGTGTTCGACCCCGACAAGCTCAACTACATCAGCCAGGAGCACCTGAAGCGCCTCGACCCCGTCGTGAGGCTCGACCTGATAAAACCCTTCTGGAGGGAGGCGGGCCTGCCGGTGGAGCGCCACGACAACGCGTACCTGGCCGACGCCCTGACCCTGATGGGCGGTCGGGGACAGACCGCCAGAGAGCTGGCCGGCTTTTCGGACTACTACGTGTCCTTCGAGCCCGTAAAGGGAAGATGGAACGCCGACGAAATTTCCGACGAGCTGCGCGCGGGTTTGAAGGAGTTCTTCTCAGCCCTGCTGTCCGAGCCCGAATGGTCCGCGGAGAAGCTGGAGGCTCGCGCCCGCGCGTGGGTGGAGGCAAAGGGCGCGAAGATGAAGGACTACGCGATGACCCTGCGCTTCGCCCTGACGGGCATGAAGGTCAGCCCCGGCATCTTCGAGGTCTCGGAGCTGTTGGGTCGCGACGAGGTGAGACGCAGGCTGGAGTTTTATGAATTTGTTCCCCGTCTGTGACGATCTGAAGAGGAGAGTGAATGTCTTGCTGATTTTTCCAAAACGAATAACAGGGAAGAAGCGACCCGCAGAACATCCTGAACGGCATTCCCCTGACATCGCCGTCATCGAGGCGGCGAACGCCATTCTGTTCATGGGCCGATTCGCGGGGCCGTGACGGACTCGAAAGGCGGGAGGGCGATGACGCCGGCCTCAGAACGCCCGTATCCAGACGGCCTTCGCGTCCCGGGTGTAAAGGTGCGTGACGTCGATTGAGGGGGACTTCAATATCAATAACCCGACGTTTGCGGCCCTTGCGGCCCTGCCGGCCAGTTTTTCGCAGGCGTCCGGCGTCTTTTTTGCTTTGTCGAGCGAGTAGCCCACCCACCCTACTCCGTCTATGACGCGAAAGGCATAGACGGTGTTCGGGGTCGTGTATTCGTCGGGGTCGTCCCCATAGGGCGCGAGGACCGCGACGTAATTTTCGCCTTCCGAAAGGTTCGACAGGTCGCCTTTTCGATCGTCTATGTACATGCGCGCGGCGGCCTTCATGCCCCGCAGCTCCGAGATGATGTAGGCGACTTCGGTGGACATGCCGTTGCCATGCCCGCCTGAAAGAGACACCAGGAGGAACACCAACATTAACAATACCCCTGGCCCGAAATACTGAGTCCACCTTTTAGCTTTCCAGAGACGCCAGATACAAAATGACAAAAAAGCGATCCCGACAGGGCCCCAGCCCCACATCCATCCATTCACTGAGGATTGACATGCAAAGACGAGAATTATCAGGGGCCAGAGAAGAAAGGCGAACATCAGCGCAAAAAGAACTGCGGCATCATAGGAATTCACATGCAAAGCGATGAAGTAAGACAACACGCCCGTGCCCACGAGCAGTACAATCTGGAGGATAACTTTCTTTTTCGCGTTTCCCGCTTTCTGAGTTTCCCGATCGTCCGGAGTATCCATAACGTAAAATCCCCTTTCAACTACCGTTTGGGTGGAACGAGAAACAGAATACACCAGGAGTCTTGTAAGCGTCAAATAAAAGGGTTCCTGCCACAGGCGTAAATATCCCGGGGAGGACAGGGACAGGCGCTGCTCGAATCCGGATTTTGAGGCGGGTTGCAGACAGGGAGAGTTATGTTTTTAAATTTTGACTGACCTTTGAGCCTCACATGGATGCCCCTGGGTCCGTTCCCCGGTCTGTCAAGCGTCTGAGAAAATGTCCGCTTATTAGGGCGTAAGTCATCTGAGAAAATGTCTGCATAGATTGTCC
>JAITPZ010000195.1 GCA_031289165.1 Synergistaceae bacterium | reverse complement strand
GAGGCTCAGGACGGGATACAACAGAGTGTTCGGCTATTACCTGGAGATCGGGCGCACCGGTCTTGAGACGGTTCCTCCGTACTTCGAGCGCCGCCAGACGCTGGTGAACGCCGAGCGCTTCGTGACGCCCGACCTTCGCGAATTTCAGGATAAAATGGGGCGCAGCGAGGGCGAGATCACCCGCATCGAGGCAGAGCTGTACCGCGAAATTCTGGATCGCGTGATCGCCCGTGCGCTGGATTTGCAGATGCTGGGACGCCTTCTGGGCCTTCTGGACTGCGTCGCGTCGCTGGCGCGCGTGGCTCAGGAGCGCGGTTACGTCCGGCCGGAGGTGAGCGCCCCGCGGGGCATAAGAATTCGTGGAGGGCGTCATCCGGTGCTGGAGACGACCTGCACCGATTCCTCCTTCGTCCCGAACGACGTGACGCTGGGCGGCGAGAGCGAGGCGCGCATCGTTATCCTGACGGGCCCCAACATGGCGGGAAAGTCCACCTGGCTGCGCATGACGGCCCTTTTATCCATCATGGCGCAGGCGGGGTCGTGGATTCCCGCGGAGAGCGCCTCGTTCGGGCTCATCGATCGAGTGTTTACGCGCATCGGGGCGCGGGACGACCTGGTGCGCGGCAACAGCACCTTCATGGTCGAGATGCTGGAGACGGCCGCCATTTTGAATAACGTCACCGACCGCAGCCTCGTGATTCTGGACGAAGTGGGCCGCGGAACCTCGACCTGGGACGGAATGAGCATCGCCTGGGCGGTGCTCGAGTACCTGCACCACGACTGCGGCGCCGCGCCGGGGGTGCTTTTCGCCACGCACTATCACGAGCTGACCTGTCTCGAGGAGCGCCTCGAGGGCGTCAGAAACTTCAGCATGGCCGTTTCCGAGGGCAGCGACGGCATCCTGTTCCTGCATCAGGTGGTTCGTCGCCCGGCGGATCGCTCCTACGGCATCGAGGTCGCGCGCCTGGCCGGCCTGCCGAAGAGCGTGCTGCGCCGTGCGTTCGAGCTGCTGGAGCTTTTCGAGAAGGAGGGGTTCGAGCGTTCCTCGATACCCGACCCTCTGCCTCTGAACCATCTGCGCGGGCAGATGATGCTCTTTTCTACGGAAACGGACGCTATCGTCGAGGAGCTGGCGGACCTGGACGTCAATAACCTGACCCCGATGAGGGCGATGGAGGTGCTGTACGGGATGAAGGAAAAAAGCGAGAAGGCAAGGCGAAGTCGTGAGCATTAAGCTGCTGTCCGAGGACGTCTGGTCGCGCATCGCGGCGGGGGAGGTTGTGGAGCGCCCGTCGTCGGCGGTCAAGGAGATGATCGAGAACTCCCTGGACGCCGGGGCGCGTCGCATCCGCGTGAAGCTCTGGGACGGGGGGCGGGTTCGCATCGTCGTTGAGGACGACGGGGCGGGCATCGCGTTCAATGACCTGTCTCTGGCGCTGACGCGGCACGCGACCAGTAAGATCGGCGGAATCGAGGACCTCGAGAGCATCCATACCCTGGGCTACAGGGGCGAGGCGCTGGCCAGTCTGGTCGCCGTCGCGAAGGTGGAGATCCGCTCCCGCGCCGCGGACGGGGAAGGCGGGCTTATCCGGGCTTACGAGGGGAGCATCTCCAGCCACGTGGAGACGAACTGCAGCCCCGGCACGCGCGTCCAGGTCGACGAGCTTTTCGCCAACCTGCCCGCGCGGCGCAAGTTTCTGAAAAGCGCGGCGGGGGAGCTTCGGCGCATCGCGACTCTGCTGCGCGAGTACGCGATCTGTCGCCCGGAGGTTGGTTTCGTCCTGGAGCACGACGGCCGGTCCGTGTTCTCGACCGACGGGGGCGGAGACCGCCGGCGCGCTCTGGAGCAGCTCTGGGGGGCCGAGCCGGAGATCCTGACCGTCGGCGCGTCGGTCGGACGCATCGCGCTGGAGTGCTGGTGGCAGCCCCGACAGGGACGCAACGACGTCGCCGCGTTCGTCAACGGTCGCTCCGTGAACGATCCCCTGATCAGGGGAGCGGTGAGTGCCGCGGCGCGCGAGCTGGTCGGAGCCTGGGCCCTCTTTTTCAGCCTTGATCCCGCCCTGGTCGACGTCAACATCCACCCCGCCAAGACGGAAATCCGTTTTCGCTACCCGGGCGAGATCTTCGACGTCGTGAAGGAGGCCGCCGCGCAGCTCGGAGGCCGGGCCCCGGTGTTCGTCCGCGACGGACGGACCTTTTCGACGGAGTCCTCTCCGGGGCATCAGGGAATACGCCCGGAAGAAGGGCAACAGGAACAAAGACGGCCGCCCGACGCGCGTTCGTGGGAATTTCGGGACGCGTCCCCCATGTCCCAAAGGACGTCCGCTCCGTTTCAGGCCCCCCGTCCCGATACGTTGTTCGGACGTTTGGAAGCGCCCGATTTCGGCCCATCGGGAACCCCCTTTTTTTCGAATACGGAATCGGATATTCCGGATCTCCCCTTTATGGCGGGTGAGACGCCTCGAGTCGAAAATTCTGAAGATCACGGAGATGTCGGCTCGTTCGGGGAGGCGACGTATCTGGGGCAGCTTGACTCGGGCTATCTCGTATTCGACACGCCGGCTGGCGCGGCGATTGTAGACCCTCACGCGGCGCACGAGCGCGTGGCGTTCGAGCGCATCCGCGCGACGGCGAAGGACGGGCAGCGCGCGCAGCCCCTTCTGATTCCCGTGCTTCTGCCGCCCACGCTGCAACTGGAGGCCGAGGAAAAAAAAGATCTGCTGGAGGGCGTCGGTTTCGCTCTGGAGGTGATCGAGGGCGGCCTGCGCCTCACCGCCGTCCCCGCTGTTGCGAACGTGACCACGCCCCCGGAGACGCTGCTGCGGAGCTCGCTGGCCGCGCTGCGCGATGAGGGCGACGCTGACGCGACCGAGCTTCTGTGGCGCACCTGGGCGACGATGGCCTGCAAAGAGGCCGTCAAGGCGACGTCGAAGCTGAGGCCGGAGGAGGCCATGACCCTCTGGCGCGATCTGCACGAGTGCCGGCAGCCCTTTTTCTGCCCCCACGGCCGCCCCACGATCCTGGAACTCTCCAACGCGGAACTGCTCCGGCATTTCGGAAGAGAATAGGCAGGCGGAGAACGAATTTATCCGGTTGCGTTCAACAGGGAGATAATCGATTTTAATAATGGGGTCAGGGGGTCCGCGACCCTCGTTTCGGACCTTTTACTCCAATCCGAAAGGCGGGTTTTCCGGTGACGAAACGTTGTCCCGCGGTTGCGATCATAGGGCCGACGGCCGTCGGAAAGACGGAACTGAGCCTCGATCTGGCGCGTCTTCTGGGCGCCGAGGTAATCTCGGTCGACTCGCGTCAGGTTTATCGCTATATGGACGTGGGAACGGACAAGATTTCCCCGGTCGTGCGGCGTGAAATTCCGCACCACGGCATCGACGTTGCTGACCCCGACGAGACGTTCACCGTCGCGGCGTTCGTGGAGATGGCGGAGGCGGCGGCCCGGCGTATTCGGGGCCGGGGGCGCGTGCCCCTGTTCGTCGGGGGAACGCCTTTTTATTACAACGCCCTCTTTCGCGGTGTCCTGAACCTGAACCTGCCGGCCGACCCCCGAACGCGGGAGCGGTTAGAGGAGGCGGCGGCGACGGAGGGCGCGGAGGCTCTGCATCGGATGCTCGCGTCCGTGGATGCGGCGACGGCGGCGCGGCTGCACCCGAACGACGTGCGGCGCGTGTCGCGGGCCCTCGAAATTTACGAGCTGACGGGGAGGGCGCCGTCGGAACTTTACGCGGAGGGGGAAAAAAGCCATCCCTCTATGGACGTCCTGTACATTGGCCTGAATCGCCCGCGCGCGGAGCTGTTCGAGAACATCGCGACGCGGGTTCGGCAGCAGTTCGCCTCGGGTTATCCCGAGGAGGTCGCGTGGCTTATCGAGCATGGGTTCGACGAAAGGTTTCCCTCGATGCAGGGTTTCGGCTACAGGGAGCTCGCAGCCTGGCGCCGCGGGACGATGACGATGGAGGAGGCGCTCGAGGGGGACGTTCGAAGAACGAAGGCATTTTGTCGCAGACAGATGACCTGGTTTGGTAAATTTGAACCCGTGTTGTGGTATGATACATCTGCTCTTAGTGGCCGCGAATTGCGGACCCGTATTTTTGAGGAGATGTCGAAACATCTGGAAGGCTAAAATCAGGTGAAGGAAGTTATCGTTGCCGATCCCACCGGATTTTGTTTCGGTGTAAAGCGGGCCATAGATGGAATTACGCAGGCTCTGGCGGAAGAGGACGACGTTTGGTCCATCGGAATGCCCATTCACAACGCTCAGGAGGTCGCTCGCCTTTCGGCGATGGGGCTGAAGGTCGCGGAGGGGGTGGAGGACATTCCCAATGGAGCGAGGGTGCTCATTCGGGCGCATGGGGAATCCAGGGCGGTTCTCCGGGAGCTTCAGGACAGAGGAGCTCGTGTGGTTGATATGACCTGTCCTTTTGTGCGCAGGGCGCAGGATCACGCGGACAGGCTTTCGGCGGAGGGCTTTGACGTCGTTCTGCTGGGAGATGCCCGTCATCCGGAAATACGCGCGATTATGGGCTGTGTTGACGGTCCGCTTGAAGTTGTGGCCGATGTCCAGGACGCGGAAAAACTCTCCCGGCGCCGCCGGATGGCGCTGATTTCCCAGACCACACAGCAGGAAGAGTGTCTGATCGCGGTAGCCGCCGCCCTCGTGAAGAAGGCGGAGGAGTTGTACGTTTGCAACACCGTCTGCCGGGCGACGGTCGAGCGCCAGGACGCCGTGCGCGGCCTGGCGGGCAAGGTCGACGGCGTCCTGGTCGTCGGGGGCAGAGACAGCGCGAATACGGCCAGATTGAGAGATATCGCCGTGGCAAACGGTATGGATGTCCTTTGGATAGACAACATTGACGAGATGAACGGGGGGTGGCTCGAGGGAAAGAACCAAATTGGAATCGTCGCGGGGGCAAGCACGCCTCAGTGGCTCATTACCGAAGTTTGTAGCAAAATCGCGAGAATGTAGGCAATCAGGGGGGCTGGGTGACAATGGATCAGAGTATGGAAAACGGAACGGCGCACGAACTGGCAGGACAGGAAACGATGGAGAGCATGATGGAGCAGATCGCTCTGTCTGACCTTCATAAGGGTGAAATCAGGACGGGCACCGTCATCGGGGAAACGGAAAACGGATGGCTGGTGGATGTGAGCTACAAATGCGAGGGCTATCTGCCCGCGAAGGAGTGGACGCACCGTATTCTGGTCGGCGACGCTGAAAAACCAAAAGTCGGGGACAGCGTCGAAGTTCAGGTCGTCAGCATCCGCGAGGGAGAAGAGGCTCAGCTTCTGCTGAGTCGCTGGCGTCACGAATTCGATCGTCGGTGGGCTGAATTTGAAGACAAACTTGCCCAGGACGAAATCATTCAGGTCAAGGCCCTTCGTAAGGTCAAGGGCGGGTTGATGGTCGACTGCTGCGGACTGGAGGGATTCATTCCCATTTCCCACCTTGCCGCCGACGGCAGGGGAGTCAACCTCAACAAGTTTATGGGCGAGGTTTTTGACGTTAAATTGCTCGAAAAGGATCGCCGGAAGCATCGCATCGTATTCTCCAGAAAGTCTCTGGTGGAGAAGGAGGCGGCCGAACAGCGCGCCAAATTCTACGAGGAAGTCGCGGAGGGGAGCGTCATCGAGGGCGAGGTCAGCAGCCTGACCGACTTCGGCGTGTTCGTCAACATCGGCGCGGTGGACGGTCTGGTGCACATGAGCGAGGTTTCCTGGAAGCGCAGCGTGCGCATCAGGGACGCCTTCAAGAAGGGCGATAAGGTCACCGTCAGGGTGATTGGCATCGACCGTGAAAACGACCGCATCTCCCTCAGCATCCGGCAGGTCGAGGGCGATCCGTGGAATTCCGTCGTCGAGCACCTCAAAAAGGGACTCATTATCACCGGCCCCGTCACGAACGTCACCGATTTCGGCGCGTTCGTCGAGATCGAACCTGGCGTCGAGGGCCTCATCCATATCGGCGACATCAGCTGGGCCAGGATCCGTCACCCTAAGGAAGTGTTCCGCAAGGGGCAGGAGGTCCAGGTTCAGGTTCTGGACATCGACACCGACAAGCGCCGGATCAGCCTGGGATACAAGCAGCTGAACGATCCCTGGAAGGACGTGGACCAGCGCTACTCCAGAGGTCAGGATATAAAGGTGAAGGTCGTGCGCCTGGCGGACTTCGGCGCGTTCGTCGAGGTCGAGGACGGCGTGGAAGGCCTGATCCACATCTCTCAGCTCAGCACGAAGCGCGTGGAAAAGCCGGGCGACGTCCTGCAGGAGAAGCAGGAGATCGTGGCCCGCGTGATTGAGGTCAGCCCCGACCAGCGCAGGATGCGCCTGTCCATCAGCGCCCTCGAGGAGCAGGATGTCCGCGCCCCCCGCGAGGAAGAAAACAAAAGACGCTCAACGTCCCGCGGCGATCAGGATCGGCACCAGAGGGCGGCGCAGGAGGAGGAAGCCAACTACACGATGGGGGACCTCTTCAAGGATCAGAACATCACCCACTGAGAACGGTAAGACACGGCGGCCTTCGGGCCGCCATTTTTTTGCCCTTCTGCCGGGAAAATGAGCGCGAAGGGGTATAATACAGGTTGCGCTAATCTTCTGAGAATACAGGAATATTTTTGAAGGGTTTTTCAGAAGATTCTGAACGTGAAGTGCGGGAATGGGGGATTTGACGATGATTAAGATGCAAAGCGCGTATACGGCCGAAATCGACGATGTGGACGAGGCCGTGGCGGAAATTCTCGGGCAGCTTGACCTGGGCGGCGCGCTTAAAAATTCGGTGGGAATCCTGACCTGTTATCGCGAGTACGTGGATACGGGGGTCGTGGAGGAGCTGTGCCGCCGCGTTCCCTTCGACGTAATCGGCTGCACGACCCTGGGCAATGCCGCAGGGGGTAAGTACGGGATGGAGATGCTGTGCTTCACCGTCCTGACAAGCGACGACGTGACGTTTTCCACGGCGTTTTCCGCCCCGCTTCCGGGCGGCGACGTGACGAACCTACTGGAGGACGCCTACGGCCCGGCGCGTGCCAGGCTTCCCGGCGACCCGTCGCTGATCGTCGCCATCCTGCCCGTCATGACGGAGGCCAGCGGAGCGATGGTGATGCGGCAGCTCGATACGGTGTGCGGCGGAGTTCCCCTGTACGGGACGTTGTCCTGCGACCACACCCTGAACTACGAGCCGAGTTTGACGATCTGGAACGGACAAAGCCACCGGTACGCGATGGCGATGATTCTGATGCACGGGAACGTCAACGCGAAGTTTTACGTCACCGCTCTTCCGGATCAGAATATTCAAAAGCAAAGGGCGATCATCACCGAATCGGAGGGTTGCCTGCTCAAAAAGGTCAACGACATACAGCTTCTGGACTACCTTGCGACGTTGGGCCTGACCAAAGACGGCGGGCTGGAGGCGTCCGGCTCCGTTCCGTTCATGGTGGACTACGGGCATGGCACGAAGCCCGTGGCGCTCGGCATGTACAGCATTACGCCGGAGGGTTATGCCGTTTGCGGCGGCGAGGTTCCGACGGGAGCGGGCCTTTCCATCGGGCTTATCGATTACGTCAGCATTCTGGAGACGGCGGAAAGTACCGTCAGGAACGCCCTGAGCGGAAGCGACATCAATGGCATCCTCATGTTTCCGTGCCTTACGCGCAGCCTCATGATCAGCCCCAACTCGCTGGACGAGATGCAGAAGGTCACGGAGCTCATCGATAAAAAGGTTCCGTACATGCTCTGTTACGCCGGTGGGGAAATTTGCCCTATTTACGGAGAGGACGGTAAAGCCTACAATCGTTTTCATAACTACACGTTCACGGCCTGCGTTTTCTGATTTGCGGTGTCGGGGCCTGAATTTTGTGTTGCAAAGCATGAAGGGGACCAGCGGGATGGTGTTTTCAGCGTGACAGACGAAAATGGCAGGGAGAGCGTGCAGGTGGCACCGGGAGAGGAAAGTGACGTCGTTCAGCTCGAAAGTCTGAGGCTGCAGATCGAAACCCTGCAGAAGAGCGAGACGAAACTTATCCGTCAGCTTAGGCGTTTGCAGGACACGGCAGAGCGGGACAAAACCCTGGCTCTGGCGAAAATCAATCTGAACGCCATGCGAACCGCCGAGCAGCAGAAGCAGGAAAAGTACATGAAGCTGCTGCTGGAAAGCAGCCCCGACGTTATCCTGTTGCTCGACAGCGGGGGCAGATTTTCCTACTGCACGAATTCTTTCCTGAAAAAAGCGCATATCGCCGATTTCGGCCTGATCAACGGTCGATCTTTTAACGAGGTCTTTGGGCGTTTTGCCGACGAGGCATGGGGCGAGCGGGTGTTCGACATGCTGACCCGGTCCATGCGGGAAAACACCACGCTTTCGTTCGAGGAAAACGTGGATATCGGCAAAGACGACAACCTGCGCAAATACTAGATCCATTTTACGCCCATGACAGGCAAAAGCGGCGAGATCGAGGGGGCCATGATGCTCCTGCACGACATCACTGACGTGGAACGCGCCCGGGAGGACGCGGAGCGCGCAAGCGCGGCCAAGTCGGAATTTCTCGCCAACATGAGCCACGAAATGCGCACGCCGATGAACGCCATCATCGGCATGACGAACATCGGCAGGTCGGCCGGCGACATCGGAAAAAAGGACTACTGCCTCGGGAAGATCGACGAGGCCTCCACCCATCTGCTGGGCGTCATCAACGATATTCTCGACATGTCGAAGATCGAGGCCAACAAGTTCGACCTCTCCTATACGGAGTTTGACTTCGAAAATATGCTGATGAGAATGGCGAACGTCATCAACTTTCGCGTGGAGGAAAAGCGCCAGTTCTTCAACGTCCGGGTGGACAACGATATTCCGCGCACCATCGTCTGCGATGAACAGCGGCTCAGCCAGGTGGTGGCGAACCTCCTCTCCAACGCTGTGAAGTTCACCCCGGAAAACGGGTCCATCACCCTTTCGGCGAGCATCATTTCCCGGGACAGCGAGGACTGCGTCTTTCAGATCGCGGTGAGCGACTCCGGCATCGGCGTCACGGAGGAGCAAAAAGCCCGACTGTTCCAGTCCTTCGAACAGGCCGACAGCAGCACCTCCCGCAAGTTCGGGGGCACGGGGCTGGGCCTCGTCATATCGAAACGCATCGTGGAGATGATGAACGGGAAGATCTGGGTCGAGTCGGAGCCGGGCAGGGGTTCCACCTTCGCGTTTCAGTTCCACGCGCTGGTTGGCCTGACGCAGGCCAAAAGCCTTCTCGCTCCCGGCGTGAACCGCGAAAATATGCGCGTCCTCTTCGTGGACGATTCTCCGGAGGTCCGGGAGTACTTCGGCGAGATAGCGAAGCGCATCGACATCGACTGCGATATCGTCGCGGACGGCGCCGAGGCGTGCCGGCGCATCGAGCAAAGCGGCGCCTACGACGTCTATTTCATCGACTGGAAAATGCCAGGAATGGACGGAATCGAGCTCTCCCGGCGCGTTCACGCCTGTGACGCGAAGCAGTCGGTGATTATCATGATCTCCGCCGCCGACTGGAACCTCATCGAGGACGAGGCCCGGGAGGCGGGCGTAAGGAAATTTCTCTCGAAGCCGCTTTTTGCGTCCGCCGTAGCCGACTGCATCAACCAGTGCCTTGAAGCGGGTTTTGACGATTCCGCGGACGCTTCGCAGGACGACGTCAACTGCTTTGCCGGCTGCAGGCTCCTGCTGGCGGAGGACATCGTGATCAACCGCGAGATTTTGATTTCGCTGCTGGAGCCCACCGCCCTGGAGATCGTCTGCGCCGAAAACGGACTGGAGGCCGTCGCGCTCTTTGAGGCTGAGCCGGAGCGCTTCGACATGATCTTCATGGACGTTCAGATGCCGGAGATGGACGGATACGAGGCGACGCGCAGGATCCGCGACATGGACGCGGAGTACGCGAAGAGGATTCCGATCGTCGCGATGACGGCCAACGTCTTTCGGGAGGACATTGAACACTGCCTTGCCGCGGGAATGAACGGCCATCTCGGAAAGCCGCTGGACCTGGGCGACGTGATGGATAAACTGAGGGAGTACCTGCCGCGCAGAGGAGAAACGGGAAACGGCCGAGGCGACGGTGGCCGATAACGCCGCAAAGGGTCCCCCTCTGCCTGAGAAGCCGTTTTCCTGAACGATCTGCCCTTTTATGGAATGCAAAAATGCCGGAGGATTCCCCTCCGGCATTTTTAAAGCAGGTTCCCGATTCCGCTGCAGTCAGCGTAATTAAAAAGAGGGATTCTTTTTAAATCCGGCTCCTTTGGCCTTGCAGATCGGGCAGACGTCGGGGGCCGATCCTTCCTGAACGAATCCGCAAATCGGGCAAAGATACCAGTCGCTGTCCTTATCTTTGAGGGAGGCAAGTTTCTCGATCGCCGCCCTGTACAAAGCGCCGTGAACCTTTTCCGCCTCGTTGGCGAGGTGGAAGCTCCTGAGGGCTTTTTCCTCTTTCTCGGCCTCGGCATCCCTGATAAATCCAGGATACATCGTGGTGAACTCGTAGGTTTCCCCCTCCAGAGCGGCCTGCAGATTGGCGGCCGTGTCCCTGACTCCCCCCATGGCGCGGAAATGAGAGTGCGCGTGGAGCGTCTCGGCGGAAGCGATGGCGCGGAACATCTTCGCTACTCCGGTATACCCCTCCTTTTCAGCCTGCTCAGATC